>JANWUU010000261.1 GCA_025057735.1 Burkholderiaceae bacterium | reverse complement strand
GGGCGCACCGCGCCCTCGCGCAGCGTCTTGGTTTCGTCCGGGATCACCAGCCCGAAATCGATGCCGATGACGCGGCCGAAGCCGCGGCAGGTCTCGCAGGCGCCAAGCGGCGAGTTGAATGAAAACGCACTGGGCAGCGGCTCGGCATAGTGCAGGTCGCAGTCGGCGCAGTGCAGGTCGGTGGAGAAGCGCCAGGTGACGGGCGCGCTGCCGGCGGCGTCATCGCCGTCGGCCTCGCGGTGCACGTCGACGCGGCCGCCGCCGTAGCGTAGCGCCGCCTGCAGCGCCTGCATCACGCGCTCGCGCTCCACGGCCGCGAAGCGGAAGCGGTCCTGCACCACGTCCAGCACCCGCTGCCCGTTGACTGTGCGCTCGCCGAGCACGCGCGTGTAGCCCTGCGCCTGCAGGTGCGCGCGCACCTCGTCGGGGCTGAAGTTGGCCGGTACCGTCACCGGAAACGTGATCGTCAGCCGCGCCGAGGGTACCTGCCCGCAGCGCGCAACCAGCGCCTCGAAGATGCTGTCGGCGCTGTCGCGCCGCACCGGCTGTGCGCAGCGGCGGCAGTACAGCGTGGCGGCCCGCGCGAACAGCAGCTTCAGATGGTCGTTGATCTCGGTCATCGTGCCGACCGTGGAGCGCGAGGTGCGCACCGGATTGATCTGGTCGATGGCGATCGCCGGCGGCACACCCTCGATGCGGTCGACCTGCGGCCGGTCCATACGGTCCAAAAACTGGCGCGCATACGGCGAGAACGTCTCCACGTAGCGGCGCTGCCCCTCCGCGTAGAGCGTGTCGAACACCAGCGAGCTCTTGCCGCTGCCGGAGACGCCGGTGACGACGATCAGCTCGCCAGTGGGCAGGTCCAGATCAAGATTCTTCAGGTTGTTCTGCCGCGCGCCGCGGATACGGATCGGAGGGCGAGGGGACGACATCGTGCAGTCAGAGCAGAGCGCGCAAGCAACAGTCCACGCGCGCAAACTGCGCAGTCTAGTGGGTGCGCTGCGCCATGGCGCTGCCGGTTGGCATGCACAGCGCGCCGCCCGGGCGCATCATCCAGGCGGGTGCCGTGCGCCGGCAGGGGGGCGGGCGAAGGGGATCGGAATCGTGGCAGCGGTGGTCAACGCGGCGCTCCCTGCCGTGTGATTCGCTGCCGGTGGCTGCGCGCGCACTCGGGTCTGGGTGCCATGCGCAGCCAAAGGTGGCAGCGGTTAAAGGGTGGCCCAGATGCCACGGCCGGCCAAATGCTGCGTCAACGGGTCAACAGCGATGCTGGCCGCTGGTGCTTACGCGCTTAACCTGCTTGCCGTGCGCGATGGGACTTAGGGAACTCCTGCGGGTGCTCTTGTACTGCCGTATCCAGGGTGCGGTTCGCGGCTTGCCGACCGCGGCCTGTTCGGCGCCAAACCCCACCTCTATGCTTGCACCCCTGTCCATGGGATGAGCCGCTAGCCCACTGCGGTTCGTCGCCATCATGCGCAGCCGTCATTTCACTGAAACTGAGCTCAAACTGGCGGTCGCCGCCGGCGATCTACCGCAGCTGCTGGCGCGCCTGTCGCGCTACGGCGCCCCGCAGCGCGGCGTGCTCGACAGCTTGTATTTCGACACGCGCGATCGTCGGCTGGCCGCCGCCGGCCTGGCGCTGCGGCTGCGGCTG
>JANWUU010000257.1 GCA_025057735.1 Burkholderiaceae bacterium | reverse complement strand
GGACGCCGGCGCGGCCGACCTGGTGATCGCCAATGCCGGGGTCTCCTACGGCGTGCGCACCGAGCGCTACGAGGATCTGGCGGTGTTTGCCGAGACGCTGTCGATCAACGTGCTAGGGCTGGCGCACACGTTTCATCCGTTCCTCGCTTCGATGCGCGCGCGCCGGCAGGGGACGCTGGTGGGCATCGCCAGCGTGGCCGGCATCCGCGGCTTGCCTGGCTCTGGCGCTTACTGCGCCTCGAAGGCCGCAGCGATCGCCTATCTGGAGAGCCTGCGCGTCGAGCTAGCCGGCACGGGTGTGCGGGTGCTCACCATCGCGCCTGGTTTCGTGCGCACGCCGATGACCGCGCGCAATCCGTACCGGATGCCGTTTTTAATGGAGCCGGACGCGTTCGCGCGCGCCGCGCTGCGCGCCATCGACGCTCGCCGCAGCTATACCGTGATTCCCTGGCAAATGGCGGCGGTTGCCAAACTGCTGCGCGTGCTACCGAACCCCCTGTTCGATCGCCTGCTGGCCCGGCGGCCGCATAAACCGCGCAAAACACCTGACGCAGCCGCGCCCTCGTAGGCCGCAGGCGGCGGGTCAAGGGTCAGCGCGTGGCAAGCGCGTGGTCGGCCGCCGCGGCAACGCGCTGGCAGAGCGCTGCGCGTGCATGCGCGGTCTGCATCAGGCAGCGCGCAGCCGTTCAAAACCGGCCTGCAGATCGGCGATCAGATCGTCGGCGTCCTCTAAGCCGGCATGGATGCGCAAGAGCGGTCCCCGCCAGGGCAGTGGCACCACCGTGCGCTGCGGCTGCGCCGGAATGATCAGGCTTTCGTAGCCGCCCCAGGAAGCACCGAGCCCAAATAGCTGCAGGCCGTCGATTAGCGCGGCTACTTGCTCCTCGCGCACCGTCGGTGCGAGCGCCACACCGAACAGTCCGCTCGCCCCCTGCATGTCACGCTGCCATAACGCGTGGCCAGGGTCATCGGGCAGCGCCGGGTACAGCACGCGCTCCACCTCGGGCTGCGCTCGCAACCAGGCGATCAGCCGTTCGGCATTGGCGCGGTGCACCTGCAGCCGGGCCGCCAGTGTGCGCAGCCCGCGCAGCGCCAGCCAGCAGTCGTCGGGGCTAGCGGTTAGTCCGAGCGCATGCAGCAGCGCGCGCAGCGGCGGCCAGGCGCGCTCGTTGGCGGTGATCGTGCCGAGCAGCAGGTCGGAGTGGCCGCCGATGTACTTAGTGGCCGCATGCACGACCACATCGGCACCGAGCGCAAGCGGCTGGCAGTACAGCGGGGTTGCCCAGGTGTTGTCGGCGACCACGTAAGCGCCGACGCGGTGCGCGGCCGCCGCGAGCGCCGGGATGTCCTGCATCTCGAAGGTGAGCGACCCCGGCGACTCGACGAACAGCACGCGCACGTCGGGCGCAAGCAGCGGCTCGATGGCGGCTCCGGCGCGCGGGTCATAAATCGTGGTCTGCACGCCGTAGCGTGGCAGCACCTCCAGACAGAAGCGCCGCGTCGGGCCGTACACCGAATCCGGGATCAGCACCCGATCGCCGGCGCGCACGAAGGCCAGGATCGGCACCGTGCAGGCGGTCAGCCCCGAGGGCACGGCCCAGGTGCGGAAGCCGCCTTCCAGCTCGTTGAGGACCGCGTACAGCGCATCGTGCGTCGGCGTACCGTAGATGCCGTAAGCGCGCGGCGGCGCGTCGTCGCCGCGCTCGCGCCGCCGCACGCGCTCGCGCAGGTCCGCCACATGGTCGTGCAGCACGGTGGAGCCGCGCACCACCGGCGGATTGACGTAGCCGAAACTTGCGCCGCGGTCGCGGCCGCCGGCGGCGAGCGCGGTGCGTGGCTTACGCTTCATGCGTCGGCGCGCACGAAGCGGTAGACGCCGTCAGCGCCGCGCGATCGCGTCAGGCGGCCGTCGTACCAGAGCGCATGCAGGTGCGCCAGCGCTTCGCCCAGCGCGAAGGTGGACTGGTGCAGGTCGAGC
>JANWUU010000246.1 GCA_025057735.1 Burkholderiaceae bacterium | reverse complement strand
TGCGCCCGGCCACCGGCCCGCATTTCGATGCCAGCGCCGAGACGATCCGCCTCGGCAGCCGTGTCGCCAGCACGCGCATGGACATGCACGACGCCGAGGGACGTCTGGTGGCCGCCGGCGCGGCGGCCTACATCGTCAGCTAGCGAAGCTCGGGAGCCTTCGCGTGCCGCGCGGAAGCAGCACGCAGCCCGCAGCAAGCGACGAGACTTATCCAGAAGGTAGGCGAGGCGCGCGCGAGCACGCGAGGCCGCGATCGGGGCGTGCCGTAGGTCGTTCAGGGGTTCCCAAGGTACCGCGCCCCGACACGTCCTTCACAGCGCCCCAGGCAAGACGGCTCTATTGACAGGTCCGCGGTCCGCCTCGGGGACGGCCGCTGTTCGTGCAGCGGCGTTCCGCGAGGCCGCGAGGCAGCGCGCTCGGTCGATCCAGGGCTGCGGTCTGTCGCGCGCGCTCCGTTTCGGTGGGCCTTTCCACGGCCCGCAGGCGGCTGCGGCGCCACCGCGCAGGCGGGTCTCTGTGAGCGGCCGGATCGGCCCTCGCGCCACCGCCCCCCATGGGCGCCGTGATTAAGGGCGCCGGCCCGTGGCGCCAGAAGGACTCTCCAACGACGAGATGGCCCGCGCCGTCGGCTTGGGCCGCGGACGGGCGGCACGGTGGAGCGTTCGGTTTAAGCCTTCGGTTTAAGCCTGCCGACGGTCCGAGACCCCGTTGGTCCTCGGCGCGCGCCGGGGCCGGGGCAACGGATCGACCGGGACCGATGCCTGCGGCGCGCTTCACCTGCGTTGACGATGCATTGACGCAAGGCGGGGAGACTCCTTTGCGTCTTTCGAAGGAAATGCGCAATGGCAACGGCAAGAGCGATTCTGCGTGCCTTCCCATCTACGGTCCTGGCCCTGATGACGGTCACGGCGCCCGCGCAAGGATCCGGGATGCCCGACCTCCGGCCCATGATGCCGCCGGACGTGCAACGACGTGGGCTGTGCAGCCCGACGGTCTTCTCCGCCAGCATCGCCGCCGGCCATCGAGCGACCGCCACGGTCACGCGACTTCGTCCCGCCCAGCGGGAAATGAGGATCGGTCTCATGCGGACCCCGGGGCGCTGGGACGAATCGGGCGTCATCGTCGGCGACGAAGTGGTTGTCACGCAGCATGAGCGGATCGGTCGTTCCCGCCCATCGCAGGCGAGCGCTCCGGTTTCGGCCGTGGCCGGCCGCGGGAAATGGTCGGGAACGAAGACACTCACGCTGCGGGCGCGCGACGGATCCGAGGAGCGCGCAGCAAGCTTCACCGTCTCCTCCCCGCATCTGTAGACGGGCCAGCGATCGATGAGCCCCGTGCGCCCGAGCCGATCACCCGAGTGCCCGCCGCGACGCGCTGCCGGCGCGTTCTGCGCACCGTTGGCGGCAGCCGTCTGCGCGGCACTGGCGGCGAAAGAGGCGACGGCCGTGACGGTACTCGACGCCCCACAGGGCGCTCTGCCGGCTCAAGCACCGCTTGCCGTCCGGCTCGACCGGCTGCCAACGGCGGCCGAGGGCACGCTGGCGTTGTTCATCGGCACGCTCGACGTCACGGCCCTGGTGCGCACCGACGGTGCGACACTGCGGGTACCCGGCGAGGCGCTGCCGCCGCTGTCGGGCGAGACCACGCTCGTCGTCTGGCTGGTGCAGGGCCGGCAATGGCGCGAACTGCACCGTTCGACCTTCGCGCCGGCCGCGGCCGCGCCGGCACCCGCGGCCGGCAGCGATACCCGGCCGCGCGCACTGACCCCGTCGCTGGAACTGACGGTCAAGGCGCAGACCGACGAGGCCGTGCGTGGCACGGCCACGGCCTCGCCACGGCCCACCCTTCAGGACCTCGCCGGACGCGGCGGCATCGCAATCGACGCCAACGCAGGCGGCGCAAGCCTCCGCGGGGGCGCCAACTTCGCCGCCTCCAGCTTCCGCCAGGAAGCCCTGCAGTTCGGCACCCGCGGCACGCAGGCCCGCAAGGTCGATTTGGCCGATTACCGGATCGAGGCGGGCTTTGGGCCGGCCTCGCTGACGGTGGGCCATGTCAATTGGGGCAGCCATCCGCTGTTGCTGAATTCGTATGCCAGTCGCGGCCTGATCGGCAGCGTCCGCTTCGGCCCGCGCGCCGATCTGGCCCTGTCCGCCGTCAACGGGACCCGCGTGGTCGGATTCGAGAACATCCTCGGGCTGAACGACGCCGAACATCGCATCTATGGCGCGGCCCTGGGCGTGGAAGCCGCGCCCACGCAGCCCGGCCTGCTGCGCCTGGACGCGACCCTCAGCGACGCAGCGCTGCGGGCGATCTCCAATTTCAACCGCGGCGATATCCCTGACGCGGAGAAGTCGCGCGGTGGCGGGCTGCGGCTGTCCTCGCGCGCCTTCGACGGCCGCCTGCGCATCGATCTCGCCTGGGCGCGCGCCACCTATCGCCCCGCGGAGGATCCGCAGCTTTCCGCGGGGTTGACGTTAACGCCGCTGCCGGCAACCGCGCGCGGGGCAAGGCAGGCCGACGTCGGCTTCGATCTGCTGCGCGGCCTGCCGCTGCGCGACGGCCTGACGCTGACGCTTACGCCCTCGGTGCGCTACGAGGAGGCACAGCCGCTGTACAAGATGCTGGGCGCGAGCCTGACCTCCGACGCCCGGACGCTGCGCGCCGGCCTGGCCATGCAGGTGGGGGCGGTGCAGGCGGCCTGGTTTCGCAGCACGCGGCGCGACAATCTAGACGACATCCCGTCGCTGCTGACCACGCGCACCGAAGCGGACGACCTCACGTTCGCCCTGCCGTTGCCGCAGATCCTCGGCAGCGGCGAGCGCGGCAGCCTGTGGCCCAGCGTCGCGCTGCAAGCCCAGCGCAACCACCAGTTCGCTGCCAACGCGCCGGATTTCGCGCTCTCCGGCCTGCAGGCCACGCATCGGCCCGATCAATACAACACGACCTACGGGGCGAATCTCGCCTGGCAGCTCGGCCGCCATGCGTTCAGCTACGGGGTCAACGGCGCGCGTCAGGACAATCGGCAGACCGGCCGTGAGAACGCCGATTTCCAGAACCTCGCCCAGCAGGCCTCGCTGAACCTGGCGCTCGGCGAGCGGCTGATGCTGAACGTCGGCGTCAACCGCAGCCGCCAGCACAGCGTCGAGCAGCGGCTGACCCTCGTCAACGAGGGCGCCACCCTCGGTGGACAGTGGCGCGCGCTGGAGCGCTGGACGCTGGCGCCGAACGTCGGCGTGACGCGCACGCGCGATTCGCGCGGCCAGAGCGACAGCCGCGCCCTGACGATGCAGACACAGCTCGCGCGCACGCTCGAACTGCCGTCGCCGTCCGGCCAGCCCATCCGCGGCCAAGTCTTCGTGCGGCATGCGCTGCGGGCCACCAGCACCCGCGATGCGGCCGCCGGCGTCGCCAGCAGCGGGCGCCATTGGTCGGTGAATCTCGGCGCCAGCGTAACGGTGTTCTGACCATGCGCGCCCTTCGTCTCGCCCTCTGCCTTGCGGCCTGTCTCGCACCGACGGCTGCGCGGGCGGTCACCGGTGTGCATCCGACGGGCGTGAACGTGCGCGCCTCGGGACCCTCGACGGTCTTTCTGACCTTCCAGAACCTCGATCCGAACGAGCGCGCGGTGGAGGCGTTCTGGTGTGGCGCCGTGCAACCGGGGGTGGTGGGCGGATCGGTGACCGCCTTCGATCCCTGCGTGCCCGGCACGCTGTACGGCCGGCTGCTGCTGCGGCTCGACCAGTCCCGCCTCAGCCAGGCCGGCGCGCTGACGAACCTCACCGACATCATGACGATCCCGGCCAGCGTGGCGCGGCGCGCCTACCAGGATGCGGTCGCCGGACAGCCGTCGGATTTCTTCTACGTGCGCCGCTTCACCGGCGGACTGGGCGGCGACCGCTACGTGGTCGTCACCTGCCGGATGAGCGCCGGCGGGGCGCGCACCCCGCTGGCGCTGCTCGACGTGCGGCTGACCTTCGGCGACGCGCGGGGCGAGACGACGGTGCTGGCGGTGGCGCGCGGCGAGCGGCTGCCGCCGCTGCAGGCCGAGCTGCTTTACAACGGCAGTGGCGAGCTGCGGGGGCGCTGGGAAGTCGTGATGCCGGGCGATCCGCCGCCGCGCGAGCTCGATCTGCTGACGGAAGCCACCCTGCCGCCGGAGCAACGTCTCGAGCAGCGCCGCTACACGCTGGTCGATCGCTTCAGTGTGTTCCTGACGCCAGCCGGCCGTTACATGCTCACCGGCCCGGATCCTTCGCGGCTGCCCACGGCGGTCGATGGTCCTTACCAGGTCCTGCTGCGGATCGAGGCGACCGATGACAAGGAAGGCCAGTCGCAGCTCGGCACGGGTGCCGTGGCGGTCAGTGGCGGCGTGGCGGGCTTTCCATTGCCGGTGGCGCGCTATTACGTCGGCTCGCCAGAGCTGGTGGCCGCTTTGCCGCAGCGGCCACCGGCGCGGGTGGAGCTGATGCTGCCCATGGAGGACGGCCGCCTCAACGAGGCGCTGCCGGCCTTCTCGTGGATCGACGTCGACGGCGCGGCGCTGTATCGGCTGGAGGTCGAGGCAGGCGGTGCGCTCGTGTTGTCCGCGCTGGTACGGCCCGGCGTCTCCAATTATGTCGCCCCGCCCTGGCTGGCGGAGAAGCTCGTCCGCCCGGCGCGCTGGCGCGTGCTCGCGCTCGACGCCCGGCAGGGCATGGTCGGCGAAAGCCCCTGGCGCGCGCTGCGTGTGCCGTAGTCGAAGTCCTGGCCTTCACCGAGGCCTTGTCAACCCACGGAGGCATGGCGATGAAAATCCGTTTGATTCCCCAACCAACACTCGCGCTCAGCGTCATCGCGATCGGCGTGCTGGCCGCACCGCCCACACGCGCCGGCGTCGAGTACGTGACGCGCGTCGGTTCGTGCCAGGTAGTCGACCGCATCGGCGATGGCAAGGACCTTTCCATCATGGCGGGCCAGAACATGCGCTTCGAGGTCTGGGGCGCGGGCATCGACGTCAACCCCGGCGTCAGCGGCGACGACAGCACCGTCAACGCGCGCATCATCGCCGGCAGCGCCCGCGGTGGCCCGCAAAATCTCGTCGGTCCTTGCCGGGCTGCGACCGGGTCCGTGCAGGTGGAAGTCGACGCACCGGCGAATACCACCCAGGTCCTGCAGCGCACGCTGCGCTTCCGCATGCCGCTTGGCGACACGTCGCCCTTGCAAATCCGCATCGTTCCCTTTCCGCAACCCCAGTGGCGCTTCACCGGCTTCCAGGAGACGCCGCACCACTGCCTGACGCGCGGTCTGACTCCGATCGTGAAGGATCAGCAAGACACGCGCATCGTGATCACGCTGCCCCCAGGGGCGGCACAGGACACCAGCAACTGCCAGCTGCGTCTTTTTACCTCGCTGAGCTTCGGCTCCGTTCCGGAGATCGACATCCAGCGCGACTTCAACCTCTCCTTGTCCGGCCTGCCGAACTTCCTCGCGCCCGCCGCGCAGGCGCTCAGCATGCGGGCCTACTCTTGGTTGCCGACGAGCAGCCTCACGCTCGAGGCGAACATGGCCGCGCTGCGGGCCATCAACAGCACCCGCAACGTGACGCTGACGGTGGCGATGCCGAACGGCCGCTCCGACACGTTGACGGTGCAGGTCAACCCGCCCTCGGTAAGCAACGCGTTCGCTCAGGCCGTCGTCTGCCGTAATCCCTCCACCGGCACGACGGTCAATGCCGGCGATGTTTTCAACTGCGAATTGCGGGTGGCGCAGGCGCCCACCCAACCGCAGCCGGTGACCTTCGAGGCCATCGACCGGCTTTGTTTTGCGGCCGGCTCTCCTGCGGTGAACTACAACCACGTCACGGGCGTCGGTACCTTCAACGCCCAACCCGGCAATACCTACTACGAGATCCCGCTGCGCAGCGTGGGCGGTAACGGTTCGACCGGTCAGCCATGCGCGTCGCAGACGGGCGTCTCGCATCTACTGAAATTCTGGCTCGGTACGCGCGACACGGAATCGGGGCCGGATTTCAGTCAGACGACGGTCCGCCTGCGCGCCCTGCAGTAATCCCGCACCGGGCCGCCACGACGCGGCGTGCGCCGATAGCCGGCGTCCCTCAGCGTCGAGAGATGGCTTTCCGCGCCGCGGCGAGCCATCGTGACTGCGGAGCCAGCCATGCGGCTGCGGGCAGGGTGCCGGTTCGCCCCCAGAGCCGCGAGGCTTGGGGTCTCTCCTGAGCCTGGGTGCGCGCGGGCTGCCGCCGCAACTCGCATCTTCTGGGCCTGTATCGGCACCGGGGCGGGCCAGCTGCGGCGCGGCTTGCTCACGGTGCCGCAGAAGAAAAACGCCGCGGGGCGACCCGCGGCGTTGCCGTGCCGGAAAACGGCCAGGCCCTTATTCAGGCTTGATGTCGATGAAATCGGTCACCGGCGTCCAGCGGCTGTTGATGATCTGCGCCAGCCGGAATTTCTTCTGCCCCAGACGGTCGGTCTTGGTGACGCGCAGCTCGGGGTTGCCGAACATGTCGCGCGGGAAGGTAGTGTTCTCCATCACCTCGATGAAGCGGTCGGTGGTGAGGTTCGGGCCCGCCTTCTCGGCCGCCTTGGCGAACACGTCCATGATGTAGTAGCCGTAGACGGAGAACACCGTCGCGTCCTCGCCGAACTTGGCCTTGTAGGAGGCGGCCCAGTTGCGCACCGAGGCCGAGACATCGTCCGGGTACGGGTGGCTCGCCGACTGCACCCCGTACAGGCCATCCATCGCCTTGCCGCCGAGGGCGTGGATCAGATGCGTGTACAAGGCGGTCGTGCCGAGGAAGGCCGGATTGAAGCCCGTTTTGCGCGCCTCGGCGATCGTGCCGATCGTCTCGCGGATGATGGTACCGAGCACCACCAGATCGCAGTTGGCCGCTTTCAAGCGCGCCACTTGCGAGGAAAAATCGGTGGCGCCGCGCTTATAGGACGTGCGTTCCACCATCTGCATGCCGATCGCCTTCAGCCCCGCTTCGGCGCCGCGCAGCACCTCCAGCCCGAACTCGTCGTCTTGATACAGCGCGCACACGCGCTGATACTTGTTCAGCTTCACCAGGTGCGGCACCATCATCCGCATCTGGTCGTAGTACGGCGGCGAGAACGAGAACTTCAGCCGGTGAAACGGCTCGTACATCTCGCGTGCGCCGGTGAGCGGGAAAAAGTTGATCACGCCGCGCTCGAACTGAAACGGCATCACGGCCAAGTTCTGCGGCGTGCCGATGTGGCCGAGGATCGCGAACACCTTATCCTGCGTGATGAGCTTTTGCGCCGCCAGCAGGGCACGGCGCGGGTCGTAGCCGTGGTCCTCGACGATCAGCTTGATTTTGCGGCCATTGACGCCGCCGGCGGCGTTGATCTCATCGGCGCGCATCTGCAGACCGTTGCGCGCCTGTTTACCGAAGGCAGCGATCGGACCGGACAGATCCTGAATGGTGCCGACCACAATCTCCGATTTCGTAATGCCGGGCGACTGCGCCCCCGCTGAGACAGTGGCGGCGGCCAGCGCCGCCGCCGCGAGCAGTTTCAGTTTCATCGTCGGTCTCCTTGTCGGCCCCGGCAATGTGCCGGGCGTTGTCATAATGATCGCATCGCGCGGCCGCTTACGCCGATCCGTACATTTCCTCGATCAGCGTCGCGTACTTCTTCTGCACCAGCGCCCGCTTCAGCTTCATGGTAGGGGTGAGCTCCTCGTCCTCGGCGGTTAGCCGCCGGTCAATCAGCCGGAACTGCTTGACCTGCTCCACACGCGCAAACTTCTTGTTTACGCGCTCAACCTCGCCGCGGATCAGCTCGATGACCTCCGGCGCGCGCGTCAGGCTGGCGTAATTCGAGAACGGCACGTCATGGTCCTGCGCCCATTTTTCGACGTTCTCCTGGTCGATCATGATCAACGCCGTCAGATACGGTCGCCGGTCGCCGATCACGACCGCATCGGTGATGTAGGGTGAGAATTTCAGTTCGTTTTCGATCTCGCTGGGCGTGATGTTCTTGCCGCCGGCGGTAATGATGATGTCCTTCATGCGGTCGGTGATGCGGAAGTAGCCGTCCGCATCGACCTCGCCGACGTCGCCCGTGTGCAGCCACCCTTCGGCGTCGATGGTCTCCGCCGTCTTCTGCGG
>JANWUU010000230.1 GCA_025057735.1 Burkholderiaceae bacterium | reverse complement strand
CGTCTCGGCGCTGGCATCGAAATGCGGGCCGGTGGCCGGGCGCAGGTAATCGACGCGCAAGTCGATCGTGCCCAGTTTGGAAAAGCGCGCCAGCCGCGCCTCCACCGGCTCCTGCAGATGGCGCGCGCCGATGGCCAGCATAACCGCGAGCCCGCCCATCGCATCCAGCGTGGCGCTGATGACACCGCCGTGCAACCGGCGGTGCAAAAAATGGCCGATTAAATCTTCGCGCATCGCGATGCGGGCGCGAGCGCGCTGCGGATCGAAGGCGGTGATGCGGATGCCCAGCACGCGGTTAAAAAGGATGCGCTCCTCGAACATCTGCCGCAGCGCTTCGACGAACTGCGGCTCGAAGGGTCCGTTCGCCGCCATCGGCTAGTCGGGCAGCGCGCGCGCGATGAAGGCCGCGCAGTCGATGTCGGCCGGCAGCGTGCCGAAGCTGTGGCCGCGCCGTTCAGGATTCAGACGCGTCGCGCAGAAGGCGCGCGCCGCCGGGCTGCCGGCGGCGATCAAAAGGGCACCCTGCACGGCGAGCGCAAGCCGCAACGCGGTCATGAGCATGCCTCGGCGCTAGCTCGCGGCTCGGCCTCGAAATTCAAGACGCCGAGCGCACCGGGTCGAGGTCGCGCATTGTTTACCGCCGTGACCAATCGCGACAACGAAAGCCTGACGCGGACGAAAGCGGCCAACGGGAATACCGGCCGAGGGGGTCGCCGGTGCGTGGCGCGCGCCGCTGTCTATGACCGGCATCGGTCGCATCGCCCAGTTTTCCGCGCGGTCAGTGTTGTGGCCGGAACGCGAGCCATCGTCAGCAGCCCAAACGCGGGTCGGCGGTGCAAATACTGGGGATGCGGGCCACTAATCGACACATCGAACCGGATGCCGCACACCGACAATGCACACGCTGCGCCGGGACCGGGCTGCCGGCCGCCGCAGCGACCGAGAAGAACTGGACGCGGACATGTCGGCCGATTTGTACCTGAATTACTACGCGCTCGAGGCACCGCCGTTTGCGCTGACCGCGCAGGCACCCGTTTTCTACGAGGGGGCGGCACGCGGCGACATTCTGCGCGCGCTCGCTCACGCGCTGGTCCACGAGCAGGGCATCGTCTTGGTCACAGGCGAGGTCGGCACCGGAAAGTCGGCCCTCTGTCGACGGCTGCTGCAGGCGCCGCCGCCGACTCTCGATCTCGCCTACATTCCGCAACCGTCGTTTTCGAGGACGGATCTGCTGGAGGCGATCTGCCGCGATCTGGGCATCCAGGACCTGAGGCCTACTGCTCTGGAGGCACTGCAGCGGGCGCTCATCGAGCGACATGGACGCGGGCGTCGCGTTGCGGTGTTGATCGACGAGGCGCACCTGATGCCGCTGGAGGCCCTCGAGGAGGTGCGCCTGCTGACCAACTTGGAGACCGCCGCCGGCAAACTGCTGACGGTGGCCTTGTTTGCGCAGCCGGAGCTGCTGCGATCCTTGGCGCAGCCGGCACTGCGCGCGTTGCGGGATCGTATCGCTCAGCGCTTCGAGCTACAGCCGCTACAGCCGGCCGAGGTGGCCGACTACGTCGATTTCCGGCTCCGCGCCGCGGGCTATCGCGGCGACCGGCTGTTCGAGCCGGCAGCGATCCGCCGGCTCGCCCGGCGCTCCGGCGGTCGCAACCGGCCGATCAATCTCCTCGCGGATCGCGCGCTGCTCGCCTGCTTCTCGCGCGGTGGCCGCGTCGTGACGGCACGGGACGTGGCCCGCTCGGAGCGGGATCTCGACTTGCGTCCACGACGCTGGTACTGGCCACTGTCCGCGTGGCGCTGAGAGGTCATGAGCGGAGCGTGTACGATGCCCTCCACTGCCCGTTTGATCGCGCTGATCCTTGTCGCGCCTGCACTCGCGCTGTCTGGCTGCGCCCAACGACCGCGCACGGTGAGCGAGCAACATCTGCAGCGCCCGGCGGCCGCACCGCTGCCTGCGCCGCCGCCGCTGGCCGAGACGCGCCAGTTGCCGCCGCCGCGCACCGCAGCCCCGCAGGAGACCTATCGCGTGTCGGTGCAAAACGTGCCGGTGCAGGAGCTGCTGTTCGCTCTCGCGCGCGACGCGAAGCTGAACTTGGATTTGCACCCGGAGGTGCAAGGCCCCGTGACGCTGCAGGCCGTCGATCAGACGCTGGTGCAGATTCTCGAGCGTGTGGCCCGGCAGGTCGAGATGCGCTACAGCATCGAGGACGGCGTCCTCGTCGTGGCGCCGGACCGCCCCTTCTTGCGCCTGTACCGCGTCGACTACCTGAACATGCAGCGCGACGCGACCAGCAATATCGCCACCGCGACGCAGGTGGCGAGCACCGGCTCGGCCAGCGCCGCCGCCGCAGGCAACAACTCGCGCACCGAGCTGGTCAACGTCTCGAACAATCGGTTCTGGAGTTCGCTGATCGAGTCGATTCAGAGCCTGCTGCGCGAGACCGACAAGATCCTGCCGGCCGAGCTGGCCGAGGCCCCAGCCTCCGCGCCGGCACCGGCGCCGGCGGGCGCACGGCCGGGGCAGGCGGCCGCCCAGCCCGCCGCGCCCCAGGCACCGGCACCGCGCCGGGCGCTGTATCGCGAGGCCGCCTCGGTTATTCCGCACCCCGAGACCGGCACGATCGCGGTGCGCGCCACGGCGCGCCAGCACGCGCGCGTACAGGAGTTCATCGACCGCCTGATCGGCGCCGCGCGGCGGCAAACGCTGATCGAAGCCACGGTGGTGGAGGTCGATCTGTTCGACGAATACCAGCAGGGCATCCGCTGGGACTTGCTGCGCAGCCGCGCCTCGAACTTCTCGTTTACGGTCTTGCCGTCAGGCACGAGCGACGTGCTGCCCGGTGGAACCCCCGCTTCCGGACAAGTGCCGGCGTTGGGAGTGTTGAGCTTCGCACGTAACTGGGGCACGGGCAGCGTGGCGTCCGCGCTGCGCCTGCTCGAATCGTTCGGCCGCACGCGCGTGTTGTCCAGCCCGAAGATTAGCGTGCTGAACAACCAGACGGCGTTGATCAAGGTGGTGGACAACTTCGTTTACTTCACGCTGAGCGCGAACTACACACCGGCGACCGCCAACACGCCGGCCACGCTCAGCGTCGCCTCCTCGCCGAACACCGTGCCGGTCGGATTCCTCATGAACGTCACGCCTCAAATCGGTGACGACAACGAGATCATTTTGAACCTGCGGCCGACCATCTCTCGGCTGATGGGTTTTGTCGATGACCCCGGCGTGGCCGTGACGCTGGCGCTGATGCGACAGGGCGGCGCCTCGGTACCGGAAATCCGTTCGCGCGTGCCGCAGATCCAGACACGCGAGATGGAGTCGATCATCCGCGTGCGCGACGGCGAGATCGCCGTGCTCGGCGGCCTGATGCGCGAAAGTGTGGAGCGCGGCGACGACGCCGTGCCGGGGCTGGCCGACATCCCGGGCGTCGGCGAGGCGTTCCGCTTCCGCAACCGGCGCGCCAACAAAAGCGAGCTGGTCATCTTCCTGCGGCCGACCATCGTGCGGGACCCGAGCCTCGCGGGCGATTTCCGTGCCCTGGCGCGCAGCCTGCCAGGGCCGGACTTTTTCGACGATCCAGTCCGGCCGCAAGGGCTGATCAACGACAAGGGGAACTGATCAGGGGGCGCGAGATGAGCGTACTGATCGAGGCGCTGCGTAACGCCGAGGCGGCCCGCATACGCGGCGAGGTGCAGCCTTCCGCAAGGTTCGCCGCTCCGCTGGCCGGAGTGCAAGGCACGCCGCGCGGGCGCCGCGCGGTGATCTTCATCGGTGTTGCGTGCGCGGCCGGGCTGGTGCTGGTGGGGGGGTGGACGTATTTGCAAATGCTGTCCGCGCCGGTCCCAAACACCGGCGCAGCGGCGCCGATCGCGCAGCCGGTCGCGGCGGCCGCGCCGGCCGCCGAGCCGGACGAATCCGCTACCGCGCAACCTTCAGCGGGTGTTGCGCCTGCTGCCGCTGACGCGGCGAAGCGCCCGGTGCGCCTCCTGCCGCGGGCCGTTCAGCCTGCCGCGCGCGGCTCTACCGTGTCAGCGGGCGTGTCGGTGGCCGATGCAGCACCTTCCGCGGAGGCGCCGGCCAAGGGTCAGGATGCGAAACCGACGCCGGTGGTGGTCGCCACGGCGCCGCAGGAAAGCGCGCTTGCGCTCGCCTACCGCGCTTGGCTGGCCGGCAACGTGGCAGAGGCGGGGCGGCTTTACGAGCTGGCGCTCGCGCAGACGCCGGGGCATCCCGATGCGCTGCTCGGCCTTGCCGCGGTCGCTGAGCGGCTCGGCCAGCGCGAGGCTGCGATCGCCGGCTACCGGCGGGTCCTGCAGGCCGATCCGGAGAACGTCGAAGCGCTGGCGGCGCTGGCGGAGCTGACCGCGGTCGCCAACAGCGGCGCGCAGGCTAGCGCGCTGCGCATCGCGCTGGCGCGCCGCCCCGATGCGCCGAGCCTGCACGCCGCGCTGGGCCGGCTGCTGGCCAGCGAAGAGCGCTGGAGCGAGGCGCGGCAGGCTTTCGAGTCGGCCTACGCGCTGGCGCCGCAGCGGGCGGACTACGCCTTCAATC
>JANWUU010000200.1 GCA_025057735.1 Burkholderiaceae bacterium | reverse complement strand
TGGTGCTGACGCCGACGCGCGAGCTTGCCGAGCAGGTCGCGGACAACCTCAGGAAATACGCCGCCCGGACGGCGCTGCGGGTGGCCTGCGTCTATGGTGGCGTGGACATGGAGCCGCAGACCGAGGCGCTGCGGCGTGGCTGCGAAATCGTGGTGGCCACACCCGGCCGGCTGCTGGACCACCTGCAGCAGCGCAATACCTCGCTGTCGCAGGTGCAGATCGTGGTGCTGGACGAGGCGGACCGGATGCTCGACATGGGCTTTTTGCCGGACATCTCGCGCATCCTGAAGCTGCTGCCGACGCAGCGGCAGAGCCTGATGTTCTCGGCGACCTTCTCGGAGGAGATCAAGAAGCTGGCGGCGAATTTCCTGCGCGACCCAGTGCTCATCGAGGTCGCGCGCCGCAATGCCACGGCGGATTTGATCCGGCAGGAGATCTTCAAGGTCCACGAATCCGAGAAGACCGATGCGCTGCTCGCGCTGCTGCGCACGCGCGGGCGCGACGGCGGGCCGATGAAGCAGGTGCTGGTGTTCGTCAACGCGAAGATCGAATGCCGGCGCTTGACGCGCCAGCTGCAGAAGGCCGGCGTGAACGCGGATGCGATCCACGGCGACCGTACGCAGGAGGAGCGCACGCGGGCGTTGGAGGCTTTCAAGCGCGGCGACATCGAGGTGCTGGTGGCCACTGACGTCGCCGCCCGCGGGCTGGACATCGTCGAGCTGCCGGCCGTCATCAACTACGACGTGCCGTTCAACCCTGAGGACTACGTGCACCGCATCGGACGCACGGGACGCGCCGGCGCGACCGGCCTAGCGATCACGCTGATGACGGGCGCGGAGGAGCGCGCGGTGGCGGCGATCGAGAAGCTGACCAAGCAGAAATTCGACATCCGGCCGCTTCCCGCCCCGGCCGCACGACGGGCGCGGGAGCGTGGCGAACGGCCGCGGCCGCTGTCGGCGGCCGCGGAGGTCGATGAATTTTTCAGCAAACCCTACGAACCGGCGCTGCCGGCGCAGCCGCCGTCCCCGCCGCAGGAGCCGGCAGAGGCCGCGCGCGCGCGGCGGCCGGGCAAGGTGGCGGCCCTGCTGGGCGGCGGCAAACACTGACGCTGAGGGAACTTCTGAAGAACCGTCGCGAGCCGCGCGGCAGCAGTCTGGAGCCGCGCTGCGAGCGACAAGGCGTATCAAGCGGATAGGCGAGGAGCGCGCGAGCACGCGACGCCGCGATCGGGGCGCGCAGTGGGTTTTTCAGAAGTTCCCTAGGCGCTGCGGGCGAGCGCCTGGTCCAGATCCCACAGGATGTCGTCGATCGACTCGATGCCGATCGACAGCCGCACCATCTCGGGCAGCACGCCGGCGGCGCGCTGCTCCTCCTCCGAGAGCTGCCGGTGCGTCGTCGAGGCCGGGTGGATGACGAGCGACTTCGCATCGCCGATGTTGGCCAGGTGCGACAGGAACTGCAGGCTGTCGATGAATTTCTCGCCAGCCGCCGCCCCGCCCTCGATGCCGAAGGTCATGACACTGGAGGCGCCCGGTTCGCCGTCGATGGCGCGCAGATACTTCTTGGCCAGGGGATAGTACGGGCTGGTTTTCAGCCCCGGCCAGTTGACCCAGGCCACGCGCGGATGCGCGGCGAGGAATTCAGCGACGCGGCGGGCATTCTGTACGTGCCGCTCCATGCGCACGTGCAGCGTCTCCAGCCCTTGCAGCAGTAGCCAGGCCGAGATCGGCGACAGCGCCGCACCGTGCACGCGCAGCACCTCGAAGCGCGCCTTCATCGTGTAGGCGAAATCGCCGAACGTTTCCCAGAACTTCACGCCGTGGTAGCCCTTCGACGGCAACACCATGTCCGGGAAGTTGCCGTTGCCCCAATCGAAGCGCCCAGACTCGACGATCACGCCGCCCAGGGTGGTGCCATGGCCGCCGATGAACTTGGTGGCCGAGTGCAGCACGATGTCCGCGCCCCAGTCGAAGGGCCGGCACAGGAAGGGGCTCGCCATCGTGTTGTCGATCGCCAGCGGAATACCCGCTTCGTGGGCGATCGCGGCGATCGCCTCGATGTCCAGCACGTTGATTTTCGGGTTGCCGAGCGTTTCGCCGTAGATCAGGCGCGTGTTCGGCCGCAGCGCACGGCGGAAGTTCTCCGGCTCGTCCGGATCGACGAAGGTGGTCTCGATGCCCATTTTGGGCAGCGTCACCGCCAGCTGCGAGTAGGTGCCGCCGTACAGCAAGCTCGAAGCGACGATGTGCTGCCCCGGCTGCACGATCGCCAGGATCGCGGTCATCTGGGCCGCCATGCCGCTGGCGGTGGCGAGCGCCGCGCGGCCGTTTTCGAGCGCCGCCATCCGCTCCTCGAAGACGGCTACCGTCGGGTTGCTGATGCGCGAGTAGACGTTGCCGAAGGTTTGCAGGTTGAACAGGCTGGCGGCGTGGTCGGCCGAGTCGAACACGTAACTGGTGGTCTGGTAGATCGGCTGCGCGCGGCTACCGGTGACCGGATCCGGAAGCTGACCGGCGTGCAGGCACAGGGTCTCGATGCCGAACTGTCTGTCCATGCGGTTTCCGTGGTCGCTGAGGGCGGTTGGGAGAGGTAAGCGCTTGCGCCGGCGCCCGCGCCAGGGGGCGCCCTGAGGTCGTCGATGTCAGTACGGCAGCTGCCGCGGCCGCTTGCTGGAGACGATCCGCGTGTTGACGCCGACCCAGTTGAGGCCGCCGAACAGGCGCCCGTGCTCGATCTTCACGCAGCGGTCCATTACCACCTGCAGGCCGGCGGCGCGCGCCCTGCGGGCGGCCTCCTCGCTGACGATGCCAAGCTGCATCCACAACACGCGAGCGCCGATCTTGATCGCCTGCTCGGCGAGCGCCGGCATGTCTTCGGCGCGGCGGAAGCAGTCCACCAGATCGATTGGCCCGGCCTCGCGCGCCGCCGATTCGAGGTCCGGAAAGCACCGCTGGCCGAGCACCTCGCCGTACTTGGGATTGACCGGGATCATCGTGTAGCCGTGTTCGAGCAGATACTTGCCGACGAAATAGCTCGGGCGGTGCCATTCGGCCGAGATGCCGACCACGGCGATGCGGCGGTTTTCCTGCAGGATGCGGCGCAGGGTGGGAATGTCGGTGTCGTCGGCCATGCGTTCACTCCGTCGCGCCGATTGTAGGCGGCAGGCCGTAGCGCTCGCGCCAGTCCTCGACCGCTTTCGCCAGCAGCCGGTCGCGCGGCAGGGCACCGTGATCCGGCAGCCCCAAATGGCGGAGCGCCTGGCGCAGTTCGCCGGTCACATCGGCGCGGTCCAGTGCCCGCGCACCGGTCTGCTTCGACAGCTTCCGTCCCGTCGCGTCCGTCACCAGCGGCACGTGCAGGTAGCGGGGTGTCGGCAGTCCCAGAAGTTGCTGCAACCAGATCTGCCGCGGCGTGTTATCGAGCAGGTCGGCCCCGCGCACGACGTCGGTGATGCCCTGCGCGGCGTCGTCGACGACGACGGCCAATTGGTAGGCCCACAGATGATCGGCGCGGCGCACCACGAAATCGCCCACCGCGCCCGCCAGCTCCTGGACCTGAAGCCCCTGCAGGCGGTCGACGAAGGCGACGGTCTGCCGCGGCACGCGCACGCGCAGCGCCCGTCCTGGCGCATCGGCGAGGCCACGGTCGCGACAGGTCCCGGCATAGATTCCGGGCGGCAGTCCCCGCCGCGCCGCCTCTTGCGCGGCGCGCGCGCGCGAGCAGTCGCAGGCGTAAAGGGCGCCGGCGGCGTGCAGGCGCTGCAGTGCCTGACGGTACGCCGTCCCGCGTGCGCTCTGGAACAGCACGGGCTCGTCGCTGCACAGACCGAAGTCGGCCAGCGTGGCCAGGATGTCCTGCGCGGCGCCCGGCTGCTCGCGCGGCGGATCGAGGTCTTCGATGCGCACCAGCCAGACGCCCGCGTGCGCGCGTGCGTCCAGCCAACTGGCCAGGGCCGCCACGAGCGATCCCGCGTGCAACGGGCCGGTCGGCGAGGGCGCAAAGCGGCCGCGGTAGACGCGCGGTAGCGACACGAGGCTCGTATCCGAGTTGCGGGGGAACTGCATCATGCCGAACCGTTCGTCGCCGAAGGGCCGCCGCCCGGCGCGG
>JANWUU010000101.1 GCA_025057735.1 Burkholderiaceae bacterium | reverse complement strand
GCCTGGGTCTGGCCGCTGCCGGAGATGTCATCCAGTTCGCCCTCGATCGTGAACAGGGCCACGGAGGTGATCGCAGCCGGCTGCACGCGGCGGCCGCGTACCTCCCAGGTGCCGTTCGGCAGACGGTGTTCCTGGAACACGATCTTGATCGTGTCCAGGTAGTACTCGGCCGGCAGGTCGAGCACGGCGTTGTACTCGTCGTAGAAGCGGCGGTGGGCTTCGGCGTCCTCCATGTCGCCGCGCACCAGGTCGAGGTAGTAGTCCCAGTGCGATTTCAGGTGCCGGTCCGGATTCATCGCCACGAAGCCCGCATGCTGCAGGAAACCGGGGTAGACGCGGCGCAGGTAGCCCGGGTAATTCGCAGGTACCTTGAAGATCACGTTGTTCTCGAACCACTCGTAGGACTTGCGCTTGGCGAGCGCGTTGACCGCCGTCGGGCTGCGGCGCGTGTCGATCGGCCCGCCCATCATCGTCATCGTGCGCGGCAGCTTCGGGTCTTGCGCGCTCGCCATCAGCGAGATGGCCGCCAGCACCGGCACCGTGGGCTGGCACACCGAGATCACGTGCAGATCGGGACCCAGGAGGCGGATGAACTCCGTCACGTAGTCGATGTAGTCGTCCAGATGGAACGGACCGTACGACAGCGGCACCATGCGGGCGTCGACCCAGTCGGTGATGTAGACGTCGTGTTCCGGCAGCAGCGCCCGCACGGTGTCGCGCAACAGCGTGGCGTGGTGACCGGACAGCGGCGCGACGACAAGGACGGTCGGATCGGCGCGGCGCTGGGATGGCGTGTCACGCGCAAAGTGCAGCAGCTTGCAGAACGGCTTGTCGACCACCACTTGCTCGCGGACCGCCGTTTCGACACCGTCGACGACCGTGCTGTGCAGGCCGAACGCCGGTTTCTCGTAATGCTTGCCGAGGCGGTGCAGCAGGTCATAGCCGGCCGCCAGGCGGCGGGACAGCGGCAGATACGCGAACGGGTTGTAGGGGCTGGACAGCAACTCGGAGGTGGCCCGCGCCCACAGCGACAGCGGGTTCATGAACTGACGCCGCATTTCATGCAGTTCGTACAGCATCGCACTACCCCTTTCCGGCGCCAGCGCTCCCCGCGCGGCCGCCTACGCCAACGCCACCCACCGGCGCGCGATTATCGTCGCGCGCTGCGCGCGCGGCGATGCTCAGAGAAAAGCGTTGTTTTCCCGTCAACGCAGCAAGTTGCGTGCCGTTGACCGGCCTGACCACCTGACCTCACCAGTAATTTTCCACCGCCATCTGCCCCGGCTTGCCGCGGCGTGACGTGGCAAAGCCGCGCGCCGCCAGCAGGGGCCGCGTGGCCGCGATCATGTCGGGGTTGCCGCAGATCATCACGCGGGAATGTTCCGGGGCGAGCGGCAGACCGACGTGGCTTTCCAGCGCCCCGCTTTGCAGCAGCGCCGGGATGCGTGCCGACAGCGCCCCGGGCGCGGCGGCGCGCGTGACGACCGGCACGTAGCGCAGCTTGCCGCCACGCGCGGCCAGCGACGCCTGGGTGTGGTAGGCGCCGATCTGCTCGGCGTACGCCAGCTCGTTCGGATAGCGCACGCTGTGCACCAGCACCAGGTTTTCGTAGGCGGACCACAGCGACGCTTCCCACAGCATCGACAGGAAAGGCGCCAGGCCGGTGCCGGTGGCCAGCATCCACAGATCGCGCCCGGGCGCGAAGCGGTCGGTGGTGAAGAAACCGTAATTGGTGCGCTCGACGTAGACGGTGCCGCCCACCGGCAGCCGCGCCAGCGCGGAGGTGAATTCGCCCTCCGGGATGACGATCGAGAAGAACTCCAGGAAATCGGCCGCGCGCGCCGAGGCGATCGAATAGGCGCGCCAGACGATGGGGTTCTTCGGGTCGGGCGGGTCGGCGCGCGCCACGCCCAGGCGCGCGAACTGCCCGGGGACGAAATCGAACCCGGCCGGCCGCGTCAGTCGGAACGAAAACAGGTTCGGCGCCCAGGGGCGGAGCCAGGTGATGCGCTCCGCCGTGAATTTGGCATCGGCCATCGCGCCGGGCCGCCTCAGCGCTCCAGGTACTTCAGCTTGTCCTTGACGTCCTTCCACTGGTCGGCGTCAGGCGGATGCGGCTTCATGCGCGTGATCGACGGCCATTTTTTGGCCAGCTCGGCATTGAGGGCGATGAAGTGGCGCTGCTCGGCCGGCACGTCCTCCTCGGCGTAGATGGCGTTGACCGGGCACTCGGGGATGCACACCGCGCAGTCGATGCATTCGTCGGGATCGATGGCGAGGAAATTCGGCCCCTCGCGAAAACAGTCGACCGGACAGACATCGACGCAGTCCGTGTACTTGCACTTGATGCAAGGCTCGGTGACGACGTGGGTCATGCGTGGTGGGCGGCGGCAGCGGCGGAAAGACGCGCGGATTCTACAATGCGGCGCATGATCATCACGTCGCTGCTCGATACCGACCTGTACAAATTCACGATGATGCAGGTCGTGCTGCATCACTTTCCGGGCGCGCAGGTCGAGTACCGCTTCAAATGCCGCAACCCGGGCGTGGATTTGACGCCCTACGTGGACGAGATCCGCGAGGAGATCGCCTGGCTGTGCACGCTGCGCTTCCGCGAGCGCGAGCTCGACTATCTGCGCGGCCTGCGTTTCATCAAGAGCGACTTCGTCGACTTTCTCGGCCTGTTTCAGCTCAACACCAAGTACATCACGGTGGCGCCGAAGGGCGATGGCAGCGGCGAGATCGACATCGTGATCAAGGGGCCGTGGCTGCACACGATCCTGTTCGAGATCCCGGTGTTGGCGATCGTCAACGAGGTCTACTTCCGCCACACGCAGCCGATCCCCGATTACGCCGAGGGGCGGCGCCGGTTGCAGCAGAAGATCGCGCTGATCCGCGACGATCCGGAGATGGCCGGCGTGCGCATCGCCGACTACGGTACACGGCGGCGCTTCTCGCGCCTGTGGCACGACGAGGTGCTGCTGACGCTCAAAGAGCAGCTGCGCGAAAACCTGGCCGGCACCAGCAACGTCATGTACGCGATGAAGCACGGGCTGACGCCGCTCGGCACGATGGCGCACGAGTATCTGCAGGCGTGTCAGGCGCTCGGGCCGCGTCTGCGCGATTCGCAGACCTTCGCCTTCGAGGTGTGGGCCAAGGAGTACCGCGGCGATCTGGGCATCGTGCTGTCGGACGTGTACGGGCTGGACGCCTTCCTGCGCGACTTCGACATGTACTTCTGCAAGCTGTTCGACGGCGCGCGGCACGATTCCGGCGATCCGATCGCTTGGGGCGAGCGGCTGATCGAGCATTACCGCAAGAACCGCGTCGATCCGCGCACCAAGACGCTGGTGTTTTCGGACGCGCTGGATTTTCCGCGGGTGGCGGAGCTGTACCGGCGCTTCAAGGATCGCGCCATCGTCGCCTTCGGCGTGGGCACCAATTTGACCAACGACCTTGGTTACACGCCGCTGCAGATCGTGATCAAAATGGTCCGCTGCAATGGGCAGCCGGTGGCCAAGCTGTCCGACACGCCGGAGAAGAACATGTGCGAGGACGAGGCCTACCTCGCGTACCTGCGGCAGGTGTTCCAGATTCCGGCCACATCCGCGGGCGGTCGCTAGAATCCGCGGCCTTTGCCGTCCCTGCGTTCCGTCACACCTGCCCCGATGACCGCGTTGTCCCGCCGCGCCGAGCGCCTCGGCACCGAGAACGCCTTCGTCGTGCTGGCCGAGGTCAACCGGCTGCAGCGCGAGGGGCGCGACGTGATTTCCTTCTGCATCGGCCAGCCCGATTTCCCGACGCCGGCGCATGTGCAGGCGGCGGCGATCGAAGCGATCCGCGCCGGCAAGCACGGCTATACGCCCTCGGCCGGCATCGACGAGCTGCGGGCGGCGGCCGCCGCCGCACTCGGTCGCGCGCGCGGTCTCGACATCGCGCCGGAGGAGGTCGTGGTCGGCGCCGGCGCGAAGCCGTTCATCGGCTACGCGATCGCCTCGGTCACCGACCATGGCGCCGGCGACGAGGTCATCTTTCCGGTACCGGGCTTTCCGATCTACGAGTCGCAGATCGTCGCCCACGGCGCCGTGCCGGTGCCGCTGCCGCTGCGCGAGGCGCGCCGCTTCGCGTTCGATCCGGACGAGCTGGCGGCGCGCATCGGGCCGCGGACGCGGCTGCTGATCCTGAATTCGCCGCACAACCCGACCGGCGGGCTGCTGTCGCGTGCCGACCTGCAGGCGATCGCCGCGGTGCTGGCGCGTCATCCGCAGGTCTGGGTCTATGCCGACGAGATCTACTCGCGCCTGGTCTACGACGGCGAGTTCGTGTCGCTGGCCAGCCTGCCGGGGATGCGGGAGCGCACCATCATCTCCGATGGCGCCTCCAAGACCTATGCCATGACGGGCTGGCGCATCGGCTTTACCGCCAACCGGGCGCTCGCGCCGGTGTTCACGCGCTGGATCACGAACACCGAATCCTGCGCCAGCCAGATCAGCCAGTGGGCCGCGCTGGCCGCCCTGACCGGCCCGCAGGACGACGCGGAGGCGATGCGGCGCCGCTTCCACGCGCGGCGCGACCTGATCGTGCGGCTGCTCAACGAGGTGCCGGGCTTCCGCTGCGAGACACCGGGCGGCGCGTTTTACGCCTGGCCGAACGTGACCGAGGCGTGCGCGCGCATCGGCGCGGCCGATTCCGAGGAGCTGCGCAAGCGGCTGCTGTATGAGGCCGGCGTCGCGGTGCTGGCGGACATCCACTTCGGGCCGCGCATGCCCGGCGAGGGGCAGCACATCCGCTTTTCGTACGCGACCTCGGAGGCGGCGATCGAAAGCGGCGTGGCGCGCATTGCCGACTTCATCCGGCGCGCGGCGCGCCCGCCGCGCCGGTGAGCAGGCTGCGCCCGGCCGCCGGCGCGCTGGCCGCGGCGGCGGCGTTG
>JANWUU010000410.1 GCA_025057735.1 Burkholderiaceae bacterium | reverse complement strand
TGGGCGGCTTCACCAAGCACGGCGACTATTACGAGAGCGACCGCTACGTGCTGTCCTCCGCGGTCGGCCACCTGCTGGAGCTGAAGGCCCCGGAGGCCTACGAGGTCAAGCGCGGCAAATGGAGCTTTGCCCACCTGCCGGTCATCCCGCCGCATTTCGAGCTGCAGCCGATCGAGAAAACGGAAGCGCGCCTGAAATTGCTCGCCAAGCTGATCAAGCGCAAGGACGTCACCACGCTGATCAATGCCTGCGACGCCGGCCGCGAGGGCGAGCTCATTTTCCGCTACATCGTGCAGTACACGCAGGCGCGGCAGCCGATTCGCCGCCTGTGGCTGCAGTCGATGACGCCGGCGGCGATCCGCGAGGCGTTCGCGCAGTTGCGCAGCGACGAGGAGCTGCGGCCGCTGGCCGATGCGGCGCGCTGCCGCTCCGAGGCCGACTGGCTGGTCGGCATCAACGGCACGCGCGCGATGACCGCCTTCAACAGCAAGGACGGCGGCTTTTTCCTCACCACGGTCGGGCGCGTGCAGACGCCCACCTTGGCGATCGTGGTCGAGCGGGAAGAAAAGATCCAGCAGTTTGTGCCGCGCGACTACTGGGAAGTGCGCGCCGTGTTCGCCTGCGCCGCCGGCACGTACGAGGGGCGCTGGTTCGACCCCGAGTTCAAGAAGCGCGACGACGATCCGGATGCGCGCGCCGAGCGCCTGTGGGAGGCCGCGCGCGCGCAGGCGATCGTGGCCGCCTGCGCCGGCCAGTCGGGCACGGTCAGCGAGGAGGCGAAACCGAGTACGCAGGCCGCGCCGCTGCTGTTCGACCTCACCTCGCTGCAGCGGGAGGCCAACGCGCGCTTCGGCTTCTCGGCCAAGACCACGCTCGCGCTGGCGCAGGCGCTCTACGAACGCCACAAGGTGCTCACCTATCCGCGCACCGATTCGCGCGCGCTGCCCGAGGACTACCTGGCGGTAGCGAAGCAAACCGTGCAGACGGTGGCCGGCCTGCGCGAGTACGCGCCGCACGCGCAGCGGATCCTGGACAGCGGCTGGATCCGGCCGAACAAGCGCGTGTTCGACAACGGCAAGGTGTCGGACCACTTCGCCATCATCCCGACGCTGGAGCCGCCGAAGCACCTGTCGGAGGCCGAGCAGAAAATCTACGACCTGGTGGTCAAGCGCTTCCTGGCCGTGTTCTTCCCGCCCGCCGAGTACCTGGTGACCACCCGCATCACGACCGTGGCGGGTCATGCCTTCCGCACCGAGGGCAAGGTGCTGGTCGAGCCCGGCTGGCTGGCCGTCTACGGCCGGCAGGAGCAGCAGGAACCCGGGTCGCTGCCGCCGGTGCAGGCGGGCGAGCGCGTGCGCACGCAGGACATCGAGGCGGTGGCGCTGCAGACCAAGCCGCCACCGCGCTTCACCGAGGCGACGCTGCTGTCGGCGATGGAGGGCGCCGGCAAGTTGATCGAGGACGACGAACTGCGCGCGGCGATGGCCGGCAAGGGGCTCGGCACGCCGGCGACGCGGGCGCAGATCATCGAGGGCCTGATCGCCGAGAACTACCTGGTGCGCGACGGCCGCGAGTTGCACCCGACCGCCAAGGCTTTCCAATTGCTGCGCGCGCTGCGCGGCTTCGGCGTCGACGATCTGGACGCCCCCGAGCTCACCGGCGAGTGGGAGTACAAGCTGGCGCTGATGGAGCGCGGCAAGCTCAAGCGCGAAGCCTTCATGCGCGAGATCGCGCGCATGGCCAAGGACATCGTCGAGCGCATCCGGCGCGGGGCCGCCAGCGGCGAGGTGCCGGGCGAATACGCGAAACTGAAGACACCGTGCCCCAACTGCGGCGGCCGCGTGGTCGAGAACTACCGCCGCTTCGCCTGCACGAAGTGCGATTTTTCGATCTCCAAGCATCCGGGCGGCCGCTTCTTCGAGATCAACGAGGTCGAGCAACTGCTGCGCGAGCGCCAGATCGGCCCGCTGACCGGCTTCCGCAGCCGGCAGGGGCGGCCGTTCTCGGCGGTGCTCAAGCTCACCCCGGAGCACAAGCTGGAGTTCGATTTCGGCACGGCGCCGCCCGCGGAGGACGACGCGCAGGCCGCCGACTTCTCCGGCCAGTCGCCCCTGGGTCCCTGTCCGAAGTGCGGCGCCGCCGTCTACGAGCAGCCGATGGCGTACGTGTGCGAGAAGGCGGTCGGGGCGGCGCGCAGCTGCGATTTCCGCTCCGGCAAGGTGATCCTGCAGCAGCCGGTGGACGCCGCGCAGATGCGCAAGCTGCTCGCGGAGGGACGCAGCGATCTGCTGCGCGGCTTCGTCTCCAACCGTACGCGGCGCAAGTTCGCGGCCTTTTTGGTGCGCAAGCCGGACGGTTCGATCGGCTTCGAGTTCGAGGCGCGCGGCTTGCGCACCAACGCCGCCGCAGAGGCTGGGCAGGACGGCATGTCGGCGGCTGAGGAGCCACCCGCGCAGCGGCCTGGCCGCAAGACCGCCGCCCGCGCCGGCGCACCCCCCCAAGACGCCGCTGAGGAGAAACCAGCCACCGCGCGCACCCGCCGGCGCGCGACGGCCGCCGACGAGGCGTCCGCCCGCCCGGCAAAGAAGGCGACCAAGACCGCGCGACGCGGCAGCCGCTGATGCGGCCCGCCTGCGCGCTATCCTGCGCGCATGCAACGGCTGCTGATCGTCGCCGGAATGTTGCTGCTGGCGCTCGGCCTGCTTTGGCCGTGGCTGTCGAACGCGCGCCTCTGGCAGTGGTTCGGCCGCCTGCCCGGCGACATCCGCGTCGAGCGCGACGGCTTCGGCTTCTATTTTCCGCTGACGACCGGCCTGCTGATCTCGCTCGTCGTCACGCTGCTGCTGTGGCTGCTGCGCAAGTGAGGCGGGGTCGCGGCGTCGCCCTGACGCGACGCGCGGTGGCGGCGGCGGGCGCGGTGGCGCTGCTGTCCGGGTCCGTGGTCGTCTCCTGCGCGGGCGACGCGCCCGGCAGCGGCAGCGGCAGCGCCGCCCCGGCCAGCCACGCGCTGGGCCGCTGGACGCCGGTGGCGCCGCACGACACCTGCAGCACGGCGTTCCACGATTCGTTCTACGTGGTCGGCCCGGACGGAAAGCGTTATCCCACCTGGCATCCGCCGGAGGCGGTCGACCCGGCCACCGGACAACCGTGCCGCTTCGGTCACGATCACGGCCTCGATCCGCGCGCCTCCGCGCTGTGGCCGGACCTGCAGCGGCATTTCGGCTACGACGCCAACCGCAACGGCACGTTGGACGCCGACGAGCTGGCCGTCAGCGGCATCCCGTTCGGCTACGTCGCCGAGCAGCT
>JANWUU010000077.1 GCA_025057735.1 Burkholderiaceae bacterium | reverse complement strand
TATTCCAGCACCGGCTGGATCATGTGGAACTTCCAGGTCGGCGCGCTGCTGCTCGGCAGCACGATCTGCCTGTACGACGGCAACCCCGGCTGGCCGGACTTCACGGCGCTGTGGCGCTTCGTCGCCGAGGAGCGGATCACCGTGTTCGGGGCGGGCGCGGCGTTCTACGCCAACTGCCTGAAGGCCGGCGTCGATCCGGGCGCGCAGTTCGACCTCGCCGCGTTGCGCGCGCTCGGTTCGACCGGCTCGCCGCTTGCGCCGGAGGCTTATCGCTGGGTGTACGAGCGGGTCAAGTCAGACCTGTGGCTGACCTCGATTTCCGGCGGCACCGACATCGCCGGCCTGTTCGTCGGCGGCCTGCCGACGCTGCCGGTGTACGAGGGCGAGATCCAGTGCCGGGTGCTCGGCGCGAGGGTGGAGGCTTGGGACGAGTCGGGGCGGCCGCGTCTCGACGAGGTCGGCGAGCTTGTCTGCACAACGCCGCTGCCGTCGATGCCCCTTTATTTCTGGAACGACCCGGAGGGTCGGCGCTACCGCGACAGCTACTTCGACATGTTCCCGGGCGTGTGGCGGCACGGCGACTGGATCCGCCTGGTGCCGCGGCCGCAGGCGGTCGGCGCGGTAATTTATGGACGCTCGGATGCGACCATCAACCGGCACGGCATCCGCATGGGCACGGCGGAGCTGTACCGCGCGGTCGAGGCGCTGCCGGAGGTGCTCGACGCGCTGGTGGTCGATTTAGAGTACCTGGGCCGCGAGTCTTACATGCCGCTGTTCGTCGTGCTGCGCCCGGGCGTGGAACTGACGGAGGCGCTGCGCGAGAAGATCAAGGATGAAATCCGGCGCGCGCTGTCGGCGCGCCACGTGCCGAACGAGATATTCGCGGTGCCGGAAATCCCGCGCACGCTGTCGGGCAAGAAAATGGAGCTGCCCATTAAGAAGCTGCTGCTCGGGCAGCCGCTGGAGAAGGTGGCCAACCGCGATGCGATGGCCAATGCGGCGGCACTGGATTGGTTCATCGAGTTCGCGCGCCAGCGCGCGCGCAGCGCCTGAATGCCCGCGCCGGCCGCAGCCGATACGCGCTGCAGCCGTTGCGGCGCGCCTTTTCGCTGCGGCTTGAAAGATCTGGACGGCTGCTGGTGCGCGCGCCTGCCGCCGCTGCCGCGCGCGGCGCTACAGGGCGAGCGCGGCTGCCTGTGCGAGGCGTGCCTGCGCGCCGCGCTGCGCGCGCAGGCGGCTGACGCCGCGGCGTCAAATTAAACCCGCATTCCTGCCCAACTGCCCGTATCGCCTCCGCCGCGCCGGTGCGACAGTGACGCGCGTGCGCGAAAGCCGGCGGGTTCCCGTGAACGACCGACGTACCTCGATGCTGACGGCGGTGCCCGAGGTGGCGCCGTTCGTCAGCCGCGTGCTCCTCATCGTGGCCGTGCTGGCCTGCAGCACCGCGGTGGCGGCGGTGCTGCTGGTCACGCGCGTGATGCAGCCAGGGGCGTTCCTGGCCGGCATTGCTGCTGCCCTCCTGTACGTCGCGGGTCTGGCCGTGGCGGCGGTGTTGGCGCGCCGCCAGCGGCCGCAGGCGGCCGTGGCTGTCGTCCTTGGCGTGACGCTGGTCGCCGTCACGGCATTTGCGTACGGCTCCGAGCAGGGAGTGCACACCGCGCTGCTGGGCGCCTACGGCATGCTGATCGTGGTGGCCGCGGTGGCGCTCGACATGCGCGCGGCGGCGATTCTGGCCGGGGTCGCAGCAGCCGCTTTGCTTGCGATGACGGCCGCGGAACATGCCGATTGGATCCTCGGCGCTGAACAAGCGGCAAAGGTGCCGGCTAGCGCACGGCTGGTCTCGCAGCTGCTGATCGTCGCCACTGCCCTGTTATTCGGCTGGGCGCTGGCGCGCCTGGTGCGTGCCACCGTGGCGCATGCGCGCCGCCAAGAGGCGCGCTTTCGCGCGCTGCTGGCGATCGCCAGCGACTGGTACTGGGAGCAGGACGCCGAGTTCCGCTTCACGCACATCTCGCCGGCCGTCGGTGCCAAGACGGGCATCCCGGCGCACGCCCATCTGGGCAAGCGCCGCTGGGAGCTGCCGGAGCTGGAGCTGTCGCCGCAGCAATGGGCCGAGCACCAGGCGTTGCTGCAGGCACATCAGCCGTTTCGCGATTTGCTGTTGCGTCGGCCTGACGTGGACGGGCGGGCGGTCTATGTGCGCATCAGCGGCGAGCCAACCTTCGACGACGCCGGCAATTTCACCGGCTACTGGGGCGTGGGCCGGCTGGTGACCGAGGAAATCGAAGCACAACGTGCGCTGGCGGCAAGCGAGGCACGCTACCGCGACCTGTTTGAGCGCTCGCCGTCGCCGTTCATCATCCACCGGCAGGGCCGCATCCTGCAGGCCAACGCAGCAGCTGCGCGCCTGTTTGGTTATCCGTCGGCGCAAGCGATGGTCGGCCTCGACATGCTGCGGCTGAACCATCCGGACTCGCGCCGCCTGTCCGCCGAGCGCATCGCCATGCTGGAGAAGCTGCCGGTGGGCGGCTCGGTGCCGACAGCGGAGCTGCGCATGCAGCGCGCCGATGGCGCCGACCTGTTCGTGCAAGCGCAGGTGGTGCGCATCGATTTGGGCGACGGACCGGCCAGCCTCTCCCTGTACTTCGACCTCACCGAGCGCAAGCAGGCGGAGGCCGAGCGCGCGCGCAGCGAGGCGCTGCTGTCGCATCTGTTCGCTGCCAGCGTGGACAGCATCCTGGTGACGGAACTTAACAGCGGCCGCATCGTGCTGGCCAACGAGGGCTTTGCCCAACTGACCGGCGTGGCGGTCGCTGACGCCATCGGCCGCACGACGCTACAGCTCGGCCTGTGGGCCGAGCCCGAGCAGGGGGAAGAATTCCTGCGGCAGCTGCGGCTGTACGGCCGCGTGCGCGATTACCCGCTGCGGTTGCGCCGAGCCGACGGCCTGCTGCGCACGGTGGTGATGTCCAGCGCCACCTTCCGCTTCGAGGCCGCCGCCTATGCGGTGACGATCGCGCGCGACATCACACAGGCGCAGGCCGACCGACTGCAGTACGAGGCGATCCTGGAGAATGCCTCGGTCGGCATCGCCTTCACGCGCAACCGGGTGTTCGAACTGGCCAACGCGCGCTTCGAAGAGATGCTCGGCTGGCCGCGTGGCGGCATCCGCGGGCAAAGCGGTGCCGTCGTCTGGCCGTCGGCGCAGGACTACGAGGAGATCGGGCGCCTGATCGGCCCGCGCCTGGCGCGCGGCGAAGCGGTCGAGCTGGAGCGGCTGCTGCGCCGCCGCGACGGCACGTTATTTTGGGCCAGTATTCGCGGCCGCGCCGTAGACCGCGCCAATCCGGCCACCGGCGGCACGATCTGGATTGTTGAGGACATCACCGAGCGGCGCGCCGCCGCTCAGGCGCTCGCCGCCGCCAAGGAGGCGGCCGAGGCCGCCAATCGCGCCAAGAGCGCGTTTCTGGCCAACACCAGCCACGAACTCCGCACGCCGCTTGCCGGCCTGCTGGGGCTGACGCGCCTGGCGCTGGCCGATGGCACCGACGCGGCCCGACGGGAGGAATACCTGCGGCGCATCGACGAGAGCGCGCGCGCGCTGGCGGCGATCATTGAGGACATCCTGGACTTGTCGAAGATCGAGGCCGGTAAGCTGTCGCTGGAGCGGATGCCGTTTGATCCGCGCGCGCTAGCCGAGGAGACCTGCGCCGGCTATCGAGAGCTCGCGCAGGGCAAGGGGCTGGCGTTTACGCTCACTATCGCCGAGGACGTGCCACCGCAGGTCTGCGGCGACCCGAAGCGCACGCGGCAGATCCTGGCGAACTTTCTGTCCAACGCGGTCAAGTTCACCGAGCGCGGCGGCATCTCGGTGCGCATCGAACGGCTGCCGGCCGGCGCGCTGCGGCTGGCGGTGACCGACACTGGCATCGGTATCGACGCCGCCACGCGCGCACGCCTGTTCGCGCCGTTCGAGCAGGCCGACGCCTCGATCGCGCGCCGTTACGGCGGCACTGGCCTGGGGCTGTCGATCTGCCGCCAGCTTGCCGAGTTAATGGGCGGCCGCGTCGGCGTGGATAGCGAGCCCGGCCGCGGCAGCACGTTCTGGGCCGAGCTGCCGCTGCCGGCCCATGTGGCGGAGACGCCGGCGCGCGAGCCACAGGATGCGCGTACCGACCTGCGCGGCCTGCGCGTGCTGCTGGTGGAGGACAACCCGGTCAACCAGTTGATCGCCGAGACCTTCCTGCGCAACTGGGGCGTGGAGGTCGAGAAGGCACAGGACGGCGTGCAGGCGGTGGAAGCGGTGCGGCGCGCGCAGGGACGATTTGATGCGGTGCTGATGGACCTGCACATGCCGACGATGAGCGGCTTCGAGGCGACCGCCGCGCTGCGCCGGGATTACGACCGCGACGCGCTGCCGATCGTCGCCCTGACGGCGGCGGCGCTCACCAGCGAGCAGGAACAGGGTTTCGCGCTCGGCATGAACGCCTTCGTCGCCAAGCCCTTTACCGCCGAGCGCCTGCGTTCGGTGCTGGCCGAGGTCACGGCACGGGGCGCGCCTCAGCCGCGCGCGGCCGCCGCGGCCAGCAGCAGCCAGCCGGCGACGAACGCCAGCCCGCCCAGCGGCGCGGCGTGAGCGAAGCCGCGCGCGCCGCCGGCCGCGAGCACATACAGGCTGCCGCAGAAGAGCACGGTGCCGGCCACAAAGCACCAGCCGGCGGCCGACGCCAGGGTGCCCGGCCAGCGGGGCAGCAGCGCCGCCACTGCCAGCAGCGCCAGCGCATGCACGAGCTGCATGCGCGCAGCGGTTTCCACCCAGGTAAGCGCCTCGGCCGGCAGGCGTGCCTTCAGCGCGTGCGCGGCGAGGGCGCTGGCGGCGACTCCGACCGCCCCGAAGAGCCCGCCCAGCAGCAGAAACCAGCGATCCATGCGCGTCCTCCGGAAACGACGGAGCGGATTGTGCCGGCGCGCCGCCTCGGGCGCCCGGCGCGACGGGACGCACAGCGCGGTGCGGTCGGCCGGGCGCGTCCCGGTCTTAATCGCGCGTTGCGCTCGCCTCGCTCTCGCGCGCGTCGGCCTCGCCGGCGTGCAGGCGATGGCGTTTCATCTTCTCCCACAGCGTCTTGCGCGAGACGCCGAGCGCAGCGGCGGTGGCCGTGATCCGGCCATTGAAACGCGCCAGCGCCGAGGCGATGTACTCGCGCTCGGCCTCGGCCAGATAGCGGTCCAGCGGCAGCAGGCCGCCGCCGGCGACCGCGCCCGCGTCGCCCGGCATGTCGGCGCCGAACAGGTCGGCCGGCTCCAGCACCGCGCGCTCGCTGACGACGCAGGCGCGCTCGATGCGGTTCAGCAGCTCGCGCACGTTGCCCGGCCAGTCGTGCGCCAGCAGCCGCGCCCGCGCCGCGGCGCTGAGACTGCGCGGCGGCTCGCCCAGCCGCGCGGCCTGCGCCTCGAGGAAGCGCCGCGCCAGCCAGAGCACGTCCTCGACCCGCTCGCGCAACGGCGGGATGACAAGCTGCACGACGTTGATCCGGTAATACAGGTCCTCGCGGAAGCGGCCGGCCGCCACCTCGGCGCGCAGGTCGCGGTGGGTGGCGCAGATCACGCGCGCATCGACCGGAATGACCGTCTCGCTGCCGAGCCGCTGCACCGCCCGCTCCTGGATCGCGCGCAGCAGCTTCACCTGCATCAGCGGCGGAAGTTCAGCGATTTCGTCCAGGAACAGCGTGCCGCCGTGCGCCTGCTCGAAGTAGCCGCGCCGCGGGCGGTCGGCGCCGGTGAAGGCGCCGCGTTCGTGACCGAAGAACGCGGCCTCCAGCAGCGGCTCCGGGATCGCGCCGCAGTTGACGGCGACGAACGGCGCGCTGCCGTCGCGCGCGGCGAGCGCGTGCAGGTGGCGCGCCAGCACCTCCTTGCCGCAGCCGCTCTCGCCGACGATCAGCACCTTGCGCGCGCGCGCCGCGATGCGCGGTGCCGCCGCCGCCAGCGCCCGCATCGCGGGCGACACCCCGAGCGGGCTGTCGGCGGGCAGCTCCGCGGCCGGCGCCTCGGCGCCGACCAGCGCGCGCACCTTGCCCACCAACTCGGCGATGTCGAACGGCTTGGTGACGTAATCGACCGCTCCCTGCTTGAGCAGGCCGACGGCGCGCTCCACCGAGCCGTAGGCCGTGATGAAGAGGTAGGGCGGCGCGCAGCCTTCGGCCCTGGCGCGGGCGAAGACGTCTTCGCCGGAGAGATCGGGCAGGCGCACGTCGCTGATGAC
>JANWUU010000070.1 GCA_025057735.1 Burkholderiaceae bacterium | reverse complement strand
CGAGTTGACGTTAACGTCAGCGAAACCTAGATTGCCGCCCATGCGGGGCTGCGCGCGCCGCTGCGGTTCGCGGAGACGAGAATGGAGCTTGCAGGACTGGATTTTGCGCTGGGTGCGGAGGTCGATGCGCTGCGCGCGGCGGTGCGCGCCTTTGCGGAAAAGGAGATCGCGCCGCGCGCGGCCGAGATCGACCGCAGCGACCGCTTTCCGATGGACCTGTGGCGCAAGCTCGGCGAACTGGGCGTGCTGGGCATCACGGTCGAGGAGGAATACGGCGGCGCGCAGATGGGCTATCTGGCGCACATCGTGGCGATGGAGGAGATCAGCCGCGCCAGCGCCTCCGTGGGTCTGTCCTACGGCGCGCATTCGAACCTGTGCGTGAACCAGATCCGCCGCCACGGCACCGCTGCGCAGAAGCAGCGCTATCTGCCGAAGCTGATCGCCGGCGAATGGGTCGGCGCGCTGGCGATGAGCGAACCGGGCGCGGGCAGCGACGTGGTCAGCATGCGACTGCGCGCCGAGCGGCGCGGCGACCGCTACGTACTGAACGGCACCAAGATGTGGATTACCAATGGGCCGGATGCGGACGTGCTGGTCGTGTACGCCAAGACCGAGCCGGCGCTCGGCGCGCGCGGCATCACCGCGTTCGTGGTGGAGAAGGGCTTTGTCGGATTTTCCTGCGCGCAGAAGCTGGACAAGCTCGGCATGCGCGGCTCGCATACCGGCGAGCTCGTGTTCCAGGACTGCGAGGTGCCCGTTGAGAACGTACTGGGCGCCGTCAACGACGGCGTCAAGGTGCTGATGAGCGGGCTGGATTACGAGCGCGCGGTACTGGCCGGCGGGCCGCTCGGCATCATGCAGGCCTGTCTGGACGTGGTGACGCCGTACATCCACGAGCGCCGCCAGTTTGACACGCCGATCGGCGAATTCCAGCTCATCCAGGCCAAGATCGCCGACATGTACACGACGCTGTCGGCCTGCCGCGCTTACGTGTACACGGTCGGACGCAACCTCGATACCGTCGGCAGCGCGCAGGTTCGGCGCCTGCGCAAGGACTGCGCGGGCGCCATTTTGCTCGCGGCCGAAAAGGCGACCTGGATGGCTGGCGAGGCGATCCAGATCCTGGGCGGCAACGGCTACATCAACGATTACCCGACCGGTCGCCTCTGGCGCGACGCCAAGCTGTACGAGATCGGCGCCGGCACCTCCGAGATCCGCCGCATGCTGATCGGCCGCGAGTACTTCGCCGAGACGCGCTGACCGCGCCGCCGGCCGCCGCCGGCATGCCCCAACGGGGTAGGGGCGCGCCGCCCCTGCTTGCGCTACGGTACGGCGCGATGCGTCCCGCCCAGCTTGCCGTCGTCCTGGAGCGCGAATTCCAGAGCGCCGCCGCCGGCCATCACACGCCGGTGATGCTCTGGGGTCCGCCGGGTGTCGGCAAATCGCAAATGGTGGCGCAGGTCGCGGCGCGCCATCAGGTGCCGGTCATCGATGTGCGGCTGTCGCAGATGGAGCCGTCGGACCTGCGCGGCATCCCGTTTCGCGTCGGCGAGCGCGTGGAGTGGGCGGTGCCGGCGTTGCTGCCGGATGCGGCGCGGCACGGGCCGGCCGGCATCCTGTTCCTGGACGAGATCACCTCCGCGCCACCGTCGGTGTCGGCGGCCGCCTACCAGCTGATTCTGGACCGCCGGCTCGGCGAGTACCGGGTACCGCCCGGGTGGGCGATCTTCGCCGCCGGCAACCGGCAGGGCGACCGCGGCGTCACCTACGCGATGCCGGCCCCGCTGGCGAACCGCTTCGCGCATTTCGAGGTGGAGGTCAACCTCGACGACTGGGTCGCATGGGCCTATGCGAACGGCATCGACGAGCGGATCATCGCCTTCCTGCGCTTCAAGCCGGAGCTGCTGTTCGATTTCGATCCGGCGCGCACCGCCGCCGGCGAGATGGCCTTTCCGAGCCCGCGGGCCTGGGAGTTCGCGCACCGCGCGCTGCAGAAGTTCGGCGACCGCCCCGAGCTGCTGGCCGGCGCGCTGGCCGCCTGCGTGGGACAGGCCGCCGGTACCGAGTGCGCCGCGTTCATCGAGAGCGTCGACCGCCTGCCCGATCTGGATGCGATCTGCGGCGGCACGCCGGTGCCGGCGCCGCGCGAGCTCGACCTGCAGTATGCGGTGGCGGCGGCGCTGGCCGGCCGCGCCCTGCGCGCGCGGCAAACCCCGGAGGCGACGCGCGTCTGGGGCAACATCCTGCAGTACGCGCAGAACTTTCCGCAGCGGGAAGTGGGCGTGATGCTGGTGGCGGACATGCACCGCGGCATCGGCCAGCCGCTGTTTAGCGTCCCGCAGTTCGCGGACTGGGCCAACGCCGTCGGCGACCTGCTGCTGTATGACTGATGTCGAGACGCGGCTGGCGGCGGCGCGCGCGCGCCTGCTGCTGGACAAGCCCTTTCTTGGGGCGCTTGCGCTGCGACTGCCGCTTGTGCCCGCGCGCTGGTGCCGCACCACCGCCAGCGACGCGCGCACCCTCTATTACAACCCGCAATGGATTGCCGGGCTGACCGGCGCGCAAATGCAGTTTGCGCTCGCGCACGAGGCGCTGCATTGCGCGCTCGGCCATTTCGCGCGCCGCGGCCATCGCAGCAAGCGCCGCTGGGATCTGGCCTGCGATCTGGCCATCAACCCGATCCTGCTCGAGGAGGGCCTGCAGCCGCCGCCGGAGGCGACCGTGCTGACCGTCTTCCGCGGCATGAGCGCCGAGGAGATCTACCCCTGCTTGCGCGATGAGGACGAGCAGCGCGAAACGCTCGACCAGCACCTGTGGGACGGCGAGGACGGCGGCGCGGGCGGCCCGGGGCAGGCGAGCGGCAGCGGCGGCGGCGACGGCGCGCGGACAGAGGCGCGCGGTGGCAGCGGCACGCGGCAAGCGGCGCTGCCGCCGCCGCTGGCGGCCGCCGAACGCGACCGGCTGGCGCAGCAATGGCGGCAGCATCTGGCGGCAGCCGCCCAACGCGCCCGGCAGGCCGGCCGCCTGTCGGGCCAGCTCGCGCGGCTGGTGGAGGCGGCGCTGGCCGCGCGCCTGAACTGGCGCGCGCTGCTGGCGCAATACCTGGCACAGAGCGCGCGCGACGATTTCTGCTGGCAGCGGCCGTCGCGGCGCGAGGGCGAGGCGATTTTGCCCGCGCTGCGCAGCCGCGCCGGCGACATCCACGTGGCGCTGGACGTCTCCGGCTCGGTCGGCGAGGCCGAACTGGCCGAGTTCCTCGCGGAACTGAACGCGATCAAGGGCGCGCTGCCGGCGCGCGTGACGCTGTACGCCTGCGACAGCGCGCTCGCCCCCGATGCGCCGTGGGTGTTCGAGACCTGGGAGACGCTGCGCCTGCCGCGCCGCTTTGCCGGCGGCGGCGGCACGTCGTTTTCGCCGGTGTTCGATTGGATCGACCGCCACGGCCTGCATCCGGACGCGCTGGTGTATTTCACCGACGCGCAGGGCGAGTTTCCGCGCAGCGCACCCGCCTACCCGGTGCTGTGGGTGGTCAAGGGCGGCGCGCCGGTGCCGTTCGGCCGGCGCGTCGCGCTGAGCTGAGATGCGGGCCGCGGAGCTTGCCGCCGAGGACGCGCTGCGGCTGAACGTGCTGCTGGCTGGCGAGGTGCTGGCGGTGCGCATCGACGAGGGCGCGCGCGTGCTGCATGCCCTGACGCCAAAGGGCGAGGCGCGCGTCGCGCTGCACCCGGTCGGCAACCCGGACCGCTATTTCCAGCGCGTGCGCGAGCTGCTGGGCGGCCATGCCTTCGGTCTGCGCGATGGTTATCCGCTGCATCTGCGGCGCTGGACACGGCTCGGCCAGGCCAGTGCGCAGACGCTGGCCGCGCTGCTGAAGATCGGCGAGCCGGAGGCGCTGCTGGCGGTGGCCCAGGCCGAGGGGCTGAGCGAGGAACTGGCGCGCCGCGTCTGGTGGGCGGGCCAGCCCGCACCGCCGGCGGAACTGGCGCGCGCGCTGCTGGCGCAACCCGCGGTACGTGCCGGCGCGCTCGGCGCGGCGATCGCCGCGCATCTGCTGGAGACGCTGCCGTTCGAGGCCGACGCCGACGCGGCGATGCACACCGTGCGGGCGCTGCTCGCCTCGGGCCGACTGGATGCCGCGCAGCGCGAGCGGCTGTGGCAGCGGGCGCAGCAGCGCGCGCACTACCTGATCGGCTTCCTCGAGCATCTGCCCGACGCACTGCCGGCGGCGCCCCCGCGGCCGCTGCCGGCCGGGCTGCCCGATACGCCGGCGGCGCGGCTGCTGGCCCGCTGCTACGCGGGCAGCGGTCAGGCGTACCTGCGCGCCGCCGAACTCGCGCTGGAGAAGCCGCCGACGCACGAGTGCGTCTACCGCGCGCTCGACTTGCTGGGAGGCTACTTCGCGGACGGCCACCAAGCCGGCACGCTGCCGGTGCCGGAGCAGGAGCGCAGAGCGTTGGCGGCGCTGGCGCGCGTCTCGCAAGCGGACGCCGAACCGGTTCTGATGCGCACGACGGCGGTCGGCGCCCTGATGCGGCGGCATCTGCAGCCGGTGCTCGATCCGCTCATCGGCCATCTGCGCGCCCTGCGGGGACTGCCATGAAAGGCGGCGTGTACCTGGACCCGGAAGCGCCGCAGCTCGTGCAGCGGCACTTCGCACTGGTGCGCGCCCGGCGCGGCCGGCGGCAGCGCTTCCCGGAAGGCGTCGTGGAAGTGGTCGGCTCCGAGCAGGAGGCGCGCGCGCGCCAGGATCCCGCGCAGGACCTGCATGCGGCCGAGGTGGTGGGACCTTCGCGTTCCTCCGAAGGCTTCCGGCTCTACTACCTGGTGCGTTGGCTGGACCCGTGACGGGCGGCGGCGGGGCGGGCGGCGCGGCGCGATAAGCTTGCCCACTGCCGTGGCGCGCGGACTTCGTCGATGCCCTGGTTTGGCCTGACCCCCGAGACGCTGGCCCTGTTTGCTTTGGCGGCGTTGCTGCTGGCCGCCACGCCGGGGCCCGTATGGCTGTACCTGATCTCGCGCACCCTCGCGCAGGGGCGGCGCGCCGGCTATTGCTCGATGCTCGGGGTGGCGGCGGGGCTCGCGGTGCACGTCCTGCTGGCGGCCTTGGGCCTGAGCGCTGTGCTGCTGGCGATTCCGTTGGCGTTCGACGCGATCAAGCTCGCCGGTGCCGCCTACCTGCTGTGGCTGGCCATCGGCACGCTGCGCGGCGGCGGTCTTGCCTTTAGCCCGCAGGCGTTGCCGCCGGTGGCCGACGGCGTGCTGCTGCGGCAGGCGTTCGTCGCCGCGCTGGTCAACCCGAAAGTGGCCGTTTTTTACCTGTCTTTGTTTCCGCAGTTCGTCGATCCGGCCGCGGGCCCGGTGCTGGCGCAGAGCCTGCTGCTGGGCGCGCTGCAGATCGCGATCGCGGCGCTCATCGATGTGACGCTGGTGACGGTGGCCGGTGTGCTCGCGCTGGCGATCACGCGGCGGCCGCTGTGGCTGCGCGTGCAGCGCCTGGCCCTCGGCGGCACCTTCGGCGTGCTGGCCGTCTGGCTGGCCGCAACACCGTCCCGTTCGGCGCCATGAACGACGCGCGCGACTTCGGTCTTGCCGAGACAGCGTCGCCCGCCTATGGCATCGAGCGCTTCGACCGCTCGATGCCGCAGCCGGGCAAGATCGCGCGCGCCATTCTGGAGGGGTTCAATCGCCATTACCGGCTGTTCCGTTACGTCGCCCAGCAGGCCAAGGCGCGCTTCGAAAACGGCGACTGGCACGGCATGCGCGCGGCGGCGCGCGAAAGAATCGCTTTTTACGACCAGCGCGTGGCGGAGGCGGTCGAGCGCATCGAGCGCGACTTCGACCTCGCCTCGCTCACCGAGGAGGAGCGCGACGCGCTCTGGCAGGCGGTCAAGCAAAGCTACATCGCGTTGCTCGCCGAGCATCGGCAGCCCGAG
>JANWUU010000033.1 GCA_025057735.1 Burkholderiaceae bacterium | reverse complement strand
CTGGATGTGCCTGCTCGCCAATACCGCCGACGGCCACCCGCACCGCAACAAGACGCTGATCTGCGTGCCGATGAAGACGCGCGGCATCACGATCGCGAAGAAGATCCGCAAGGTCGGCATGATGGCCTCCGATACCGCGCAAATCTTTTTCGAAGACGTGCGCGTGCCGCAGCGCTTTCGCATCGGCGAGGAAGGCATGGGCTTTACCTACCAGATGCTGCAGTTCCAGGAGGAGCGTCTGTGGGCGGCCGCCTCCTCGATCCAGAGCCTGCTGCGCAACATCGACGAGACGGTCGAATATCTGCGCCAGCGGCATGCCTTCGGTGCTCCGCTGATCGACCGCCAGTGGATCCATTTTCGCTTGGCGGAGTTGAAGACTGAGGTCGAATGCCTGCGCGCGCTCGTCTACCGCGCGGTGGAGAAATACGTCGCCGGCGAGGATGTCACCGAGCTCGCCTCGATGGCCAAGCTAAAAGCCGGCCGGCTGTCGCGCGAGGTACCCGATACCTGCCTGCAGTTCTGGGGCGGGATGGGGTACACGTGGGACAACCCGCTGTCGCGCGCCTGGCGCGACGGCCGCCTGGCCTCGATCGGCGGCGGCGCCGACGAAGTGATGCTGTCAATTATCTGCAAGCACATGGGCACGCTGCCGCGGCAGCCATGAGGGTCGCGGTTGCGCAAAGCGCTGCAGCTGCCCGCCTGCCGCGATGAACCGATGTGTGCTTCCCTCCAGATAGCTCATCGCGGCGTTCCGCAGCAGCGCGCCGCTGCGGGCGCGAGCTGCTGCCTGCGCGAAGTGCCGCGCGATCTCCCCGTGGAGGAGAGATGTTCGATTCACTGCTGATCGCCAACCGCGGCGAGATCGCGATCCGCATCGCGCGCGCCGCGCGGGCGCTCGGTATCCGCACGATCGCCGTCTATTCAGATCCGGACCGCGATGCCCCGCACGTGCACGCCTGCGACGAGGCGATCGCGATCGGCGGTGCGCGCCCAGCCGACTCCTACCTGCGCATCGACCGCCTGCTCGAAGCGGCCCGCGCCGCCGGCGCGCAGGCCGTGCATCCCGGCTACGGGTTCCTCGCCGAAAGCGCCGCTTTCGCGCAGGCTGTGCAGAACGCCGGACTGATCTTCATTGGGCCGCCGCCGGCGGCGATCGCCGCAATGGGCGACAAGTCGGCCGCGCGCCAGCGCGCCGCCGCACTGGGCGTGCCGGTGCTGCCTGGCTACGACGGTGCGGCGCAGGATGACGCGACGCTTGCGCAGCAAGCGCGGCGCATCGGCTTTCCGGTGATGATCAAGGCCGCTGCCGGTGGCGGCGGCCGCGGCATGCGGCTTGTGCGCGACGAGGCCGACTTTGCGGCGGCACTAGCGCAGGCGCGTTCGGAAGCGCGCGCTGCCTTCGGCGACGATCGCCTGCTGCTGGAGCGGGCGCTTTCGGCGCCGCGTCATGTGGAGATCCAGGTGTTTGCCGATACGCACGGGGCCTGCCTGTTCCTCGGCGAGCGTGACTGCTCGGTGCAGCGCCGTCACCAGAAGATCGTCGAAGAGGCGCCCTGCCCGGTGCTGACGCCTGAGGTGCGGCGCGCGATGGGCGAAGCGGCCGTGCGGCTGGCGCGTGCAATCGACTACGTCGGTGCCGGCACCGTGGAATTCCTCTATGAGGACGGCGCGTTCTACTTCATGGAGATGAACACGCGGCTGCAGGTCGAGCATCCGGTCACCGAGGCGGTCACAGGCATCGATTTGGTGCAGTGGCAGTTGCGCGTGGCGGCGGGTGAGGCCTTGCCCTGGACGCAGGCGCAGCTGCTGGCGCGCTTCGAGCAGGGAGGGCATGCGATCGAGGTGCGGCTGTGCGCGGAGGAGCCGGCGGCGGACTTCATGCCGCGAACCGGAACGATCGTCCAGTTTGCGCCGCCACCACCGCCGGTGCGCTTCGACCATGCGTTGCGCGAGGGACTTGCGATCTCGCCGTTTTACGACTCGATGCTCGGCAAGCTGATCGCCCACGCGCTGACGCGCGCCGAGGCGGCGCGAGCATTGGCTACCGCGCTAGATCGCACGGTCGTCTTCGGCGTGCCGACCAACCGCGCCTATCTGGCGCGCGTGCTGCGCACGGTGGACTTCTTGGCCGGCCATACCTCAACCGCCTTCGTTGCGCAGCACCGCGACCTGCAGCGCGCCGATCCGAATGAGGCGCTATGGGCAGTTGCCGCCTTTCTGAGCGTGCGCGCCCCCGATCAGGAATGGCCGCCGGAATGGCTGGGATTCTCTTCCATCGGAGCGCGCGCCACACCCTATCGGCTCGCCTGTGGAAAAGAGGAGCGCAGCGGCACCGTCTACGGCGATG
>JANWUU010000396.1 GCA_025057735.1 Burkholderiaceae bacterium | reverse complement strand
CAGCACGATGCGGCGTGCCCCGCCCGGCTGGAACACGCGTTCCTGTTCCTCCGCCGACTGGCGCGCGTACAGCGGCAGGATCTCGGTGCCTGGCAGGTGATGTTTGCGCAAGGCTTCGGCCGCCTCACGGATCTCGCGCTCACCCGGCAGGAACACCAAAATGTCGCCCGGACCGCACCGCGCGCATTCGTCGACCGCCTCGACAATGGCGTCCATTAACGTGCGGTCGTCGGCATCGTCCTCGTCGCGAACCGGTCGCCACCGGATCTCGACCGGATACAGGCGACCGGAGACATTAATCACCGGCGCCGGCCGTCCGTCCACGGCGAAGTGGGCGGCAAAGCGCTCGGCATCGATGGTGGCCGAGGTGACGATCAGCTTCAAATCCGGCCGGCGCGGCAGCAGTTGCTTCAGATAGCCGAGCAGGAAGTCGATGTTCAGGCTGCGCTCGTGCGCCTCGTCGATGATGATCGTGTCATAGGCTGCGAGCAGCGGATCCCCCTGTGTTTCCGCCAGCAGGATGCCATCGGTCATCAGCTTGATCGCGGCACCAGGCCGCGTGCGGTCGGTAAACCGCACCATGTAGCCGACCACCTCGCCCAGGGGCGTGCGCAGTTCCTGCGCGAGGCGGCGAGCGACCGCAGCGGCGGCGATGCGGCGCGGCTGCGTGTGCCCGATCAATTTCTGCCGTCCGCGGCCAAGCGCCAGGCAGATCTTCGGCAGCTGCGTGGTCTTGCCGGAGCCGGTTTCGCCGCACACGATCACGACCGGATGCGCAGCGATCGCGCGCGCGATCTCCTCGCGCCGCGCCGTCACCGGCAACTCGGCGGGGAACTCGATGGACGGAATGGCGGCCGGCGCGCCATCGGCGCGCGGCGGGGCGGACAGTGTGGACACGGTGCGCGGCGCGCGGCCCGCGAATGGCAAAACGGAGCGGCAAATATAATCCCGCGCATGAACGACGCCGACGCTCCGCTGCCGACGGCGCTCGCTTCCGCCTCGCAGGCGCAGTTCGTCGCCTGGCTGCGGGAGGTGGCGCCGTACGTGCATGCGCATCGCGGCAAGACCTTCGTCGTCGCCTTCGGCGGTGAACTGATCGAGGCCGGGCGCTTAAACGCCCTCGTGCACGATCTGTCCCTGCTGCACGCGATGGGCATCCGCCTGGTGATCGTGCACGGCTCGCGCCCCCAGGTGCAGGCCCAGCTGGCGCTCAAAGGCATCGAGGCGCGCTTCTCGCACGGCATGCGCATCACGGATGCCGCAGCGCTGGAATGCGCCAAGGAGGCGGCCGGCGAGATCCGCCTCGACATCGAGGCGGCGTTCTCCCAGGGTCTGCCCAACACGCCGATGGCGCACGCGCGCATCCGCGTGGTGAGCGGCAATTTCGTTACCGCGCGCCCGGTGGGCGTCGTCGACGGCGTGGACTTTCAGCACACCGGCGTGGTGCGCAAGGTGGACGTGGATGCGATCCGCCAGGCGCTGGCGGCCGACACCATCGTGCTGGTGTCGCCGCTCGGTTTCTCTCCCACCGGCGAGGCGTTCAACCTGCGCATGGAGGACGCCGCCACGCGCATCGCCGCAGCGCTGAAAGCCGACAAGCTGATCTTGATCGCCGAGGGCGCCGGCGTGCGTGACCGTAGCGGTCGCCTGCACGAAGAGCTCTCACTGGCGCAGGCGGAGCGCCTGCTGACGGGCGACGCACTCGACGCCGCCTCGGCCTTCAACCTCGGCTTCCTGGTGCAGGCCTGCCGGCAGGGCGTGGGGCGCGCGCACTTGGTGCCGCTTGCCATCGATGGCGCGGTGCTGGTCGAACTGTTCACGCACGACGGCGTGGGGACGATGATTTCGGCCGAGGATCTGGAGTCGATGCGCGAGGCCACCGCCGACGACGTCGGGGGGCTGCTGAAGCTGCTGGCGCCGCTGGAGGCCGACGGCACGCTGGTGAAGCGCCCGCGCGAGCTGATCGAGCGCGAGATCGAGCATTTCACCGTGCTGGAGCACGACGGCGTCATCTACGGCTGCGCGGCGCTGTATCCGTTTCCGGAGGTGCAGATGGGCGAGATGGCGGCCCTGGCCGTGCATCCGGAGTATCAGAACCACGGCGACGGGGAGCGGCTGCTCAAGCGCATCGAGGCGCGGGCGCGGGCGGCCGGACTGACGCGCCTGTTCGTGCTGACGACGCGCACCGCGCACTGGTTTCTCAAGCGCGGTTTCGTGCCGGCGCGCGTCGAGGATCTGCCGCTGCAGCGGCAGCAGCTTTACAACTGGCAGCGGCGATCGCAGGTGCTGATCAAGACGCTGTAGCGTGCCGGCGGCGTCGGCCCCGATCGAGGAACGACATGGCAAGGACCGTCAAGTGCATCAAGCTTGGCCGCGAGGCCGAAGGGCTGGATTTTCCGCCCGTCCCGGGGGAGGTCGGCAAGCGCATCTGGGAGAACGTCTCCAAGGAAGCGTGGCTGCAATGGCAGAGGCATCAGACCATGCTGGTCAATGAAAACCGCCTGAACCTCGCCGACCCGCGGGCGCGCAAATACCTGATGAGCCAGATGGAAAAGTACTTCTTCGGCGAAGGCGCGGATCAGCCGGCCGGTTACGTGCCGCCGAAATCCTGAGCCGGCTGTGGCCGCCGCAACTCGCGCACACCCTCGCGCGTGCCAAGCAGCAGCACATCGGCACCGCGCGCCGCAAAGATGCCGTTGGTCACCACCCCCGCAATCTGGTTGATGCGCGCCTCCAGCGCCACGGGGTCGCTGATGCGCAGGCCGTGCACGTCTAAGATCATGTTGCCGTTGTCGGTGACGAATCCCTCGCGCAGCTTCGGCACGCCGCCGAGTTTCGCGAGCTCGCGGGCGACATAGGCACGAGCCATCGGGATCACCTCCACCGGCAGCGGGAAACGGCCCAGCACGTCGACGCGCTTGCTTTCGTCCGC
>JANWUU010000384.1 GCA_025057735.1 Burkholderiaceae bacterium | reverse complement strand
CGCCTTCGCCGCCCACCGCTTCGGCATCCGGCCCGACATCATCACCTGCGCCAAGGCGATCAACAACGCCGCCGTGCCGATGGGGGCGATGATCGTGCGCGACGAGATCCACGATGCGATCGTGCAGGCGGCGCCGCCCGGGCAGATCGAGTTTCCGCACGGCTACACCTATTCGGGGCATCCGCTTGCCTGTGCGGCGCTGCTGGCCACGCAGCGGCTATTTGCCGAGGAGCGGCTGTTTGAGCGCGCGCGCCAATTGGAGCCCGTCTTCGAGGCGGCGCTGCACACGCTGCGCGGCGCGCGGCACGTGATCGACATTCGCAACCTGGGGCTCGTCGGCGGTATCGAACTGGAGCCGCGCCCGGGGGCGCCCGGTGCGCGCGCGCTGGAAGCGCACGTGCGTTGCTTCGAGGCGGGCGTGCTGGTGCGCATGACCGGTGATGTGCTGGCGCTGTCGCCGCCGCTGATTATCGAGGAGGACCAGATCGGGCGCCTGGTGGAGACGATCCGCGCTGTGCTGGCGCGCATCGACTAGCGGTGTCGCCGTCGCGCGCTTGCGGCAGCAGCGGCCGCTATGGTTAGTTGTCTGCACCGGCGCTGTGCGCTTATTAAGCAGTAAGCGGCGGCTCTGCCATCGCCGCGATCTGCTCGCGCAGTTCGAGGATGCGCTCCTCCCAGAAGCGCGGGCTGCCAAACCAGGGAAAGGCGGCTGGAAAGGCCGGATCATCCCAGCGCAGCGCAATCCACGCCGCATACTGGATCAGCCGCAGCGTGCGCAGTGCCTCTACCAGTAGCAGCTCGCGGCGGTTGAAGTCGCGAAACTCCTCGTAGCCGGACAGCAGGTCCGCCAGTTGCGCTTGGCGCTGTTCGCGCGGGCCCGACAGCAGCATCCAGAGGTCCTGCACCGCCGGGCCCATGCGGCTGTCGTCGAAATCGACGAAATGCGGGCCGGCGTCGGTCCACAGCACATTGCCGCCGTGCACGTCGCCGTGCAGGCGCAACACGCGCACGTCGCCGGCGTGCTCGTAGCAGCGCTGCACCTGCGCGAGCGCCTGCGCCGCCAGGCCGAAGTACACATCGGCGCAGTCGTGCGGCACACAGCCGCATTGCGCGAGTGCGGCCAGCGGCTCCGCCCCGAAGGTGTGCGCGTCGAGCGGCGGCCGGTGCACGTAGGGCGCGCGGGCGCCGACTGTGTGGATACGGGCCAGGAAACGGCCGAGCCAGCGCCGCACCTCGCGGTCCTCCAGGTCTGGCGCCCGGCCGCCGCGCCGCAGATACAGGGCGAAGCGATGACCGCCGTGCGCGTGTAGCGTGCGGCCGTTTAAGGCAAGCGGCGCGACCACGGGCACTTCAGCCTGCGCCAGTTCGAGCGTAAACGCATGCTCTTCGAGGATCTGCGCATCGGACCAGCGTCGAGGGCGGTAAAACTTGGCCACCACGAAGCGCAGCGCCGGATCCTCGACGCCGATCTGGAAGACACGGTTCTCGTAGCTGTTCAGCGGCAGCAGCGTGCCGCTGGTGGCGATGCCCAGCGCGTCGACGGCATTGAGCACGACCTCCGGTGTCAGGTCCGAAAACGGCGCGGCCATGCCTGATCGTAGCCTGGCACGCGCGGCCGGCACCCCAGCGCGCCGCGGCAGGAGCACAATTCGGCGCCGGGACAACGGACGGATGCACATGGGCAAGACCGTGCAGACCGTGGCCGAAATCGGCCACTTCATCCGCGGGCGGCGGCTGGCCGGCGGCGAGCGACGCGCCGAGGTCTTCGACCCGGCGCGCGGCGAGGTGACCGCGTGGGTCCGGCTGGCTGATGCGGCGACGGTCGATGCGGCCGTGAGCGCCGCGGCGGCGGCGTTTCCGGACTGGGCCGAGACGCCGGCGGTGAAGCGCGCGCGCGTGCTGTTCCGCTTCAAGGAGCTGCTGCAGCGGCACGCCGACGAACTGGCGCGCGCGATCACGCGCGAACACGGCAAGGTCTTGGCCGACGCCCAGGGCGAGGTGATGCGCGGGCTGGAGGTGGTGGAATTCGCCTGCGGCATCCCGCACCTGTTGAAGGGCGAGCACTCGGAGCAGGCCGCCAGCGGCATCGACCAGTTCTCGCTGCGGCAGCCGCTGGGCGTCTGCGCGGGCATCACGCCGTTCAATTTCCCTTGCATGGTGCCGCTGTGGATGGCGCCGCTGGCCATTGCCGCCGGCAACGCCTTCGTGCTGAAGCCCTCGGAGCGCGACCCGACGCCGTCGCTGCACCTGGCGGAGCTGCTGCAGCAGGCCGGCCTGCCCGACGGGGTCTTCAATGTCGTGCAGGGCGACCGCGTGGCGGTCGATGCGCTGCTGGCGCACCCCGAGGTGGCCGCGGTGAGCTTCGTCGGCTCCACGGCGGTGGCGCGGCATGTCATGGCCGAGGGCGCACGGCACGGCAAGCGCGTGCAGGCGCTCGGCGGGGCGAAGAACCATCTGGTCGTGATGCCGGATGCGGACCTGACGCAGGCCGCCGATGCGCTGGTCGGCGCCGCCTACGGCTCGGCCGGCGAGCGCTGCATGGCGGTGTCGGTGTGCGTGGCGGTGGGCGACATCGCCGATGCGCTCGTGGCGCGCGTGGCCGAGCGCACGCGGCAGCTTAAGGTCGGCGATGGCATGGATCCGGCCACCGAGATGGGGCCGCTGAT
>JANWUU010000377.1 GCA_025057735.1 Burkholderiaceae bacterium | reverse complement strand
GCCGATCGCCTCGGCCACGCTCTCGAAATAAGCAACGATCTGCTCGTCGGTGCGCAGGCCGGCGGCCGGCGCCACCATCACCCCGGCGGCCCCCAGGTCCGTCGCGCTGGCCGCCAGTTCGCGCAGCGCCGCCAGGCCCGGTGCGGACACGCCCACCACCACCGGCACGCGGCCGCGCACGCGCGCCAGCACACGGGCGACGAACGCCCGCGCTTCGGCCATCGTCAGTTTCGGCGCCTCGCCCATCACGCCAAGCAGCGTCAGTCCGTCGGCGCCATGCTGCAGATAGAAATCGACCAGGCGGTCGGTGCTGTCGAGGTCCAGCGCCCCAGAGTCGGTGAACGGTGTGGCCGCGATCAGGTAGACCCCGCGCGCGGCTTCGGTAAGTGCTGCCATCCGTGCGTCCGCAGTTTTCGGAGCGCGGACTTTACCGCGCCGCCGGTGCGGCCGCGGCGGCGCGGGTGTTTTCTCACGCCGCCGGCGTTGCCTGCGGGCGGACCCGCCACGCGGCGGCGCCGAGCAGGGCCGCCGCCAGCAGCGCGAGCGTTGCGGGCTCGGGCACGCGGCGCGTGACGCCCACCGCGTCGAGATCGAACCCGAACGAGGCGCCCAGGAGGTCGTAGCCGCCCAGCGTCACGTGCGTGAAGCCGCCGTTGGCGGCGGCCAGCGCCGCGTACGGATCGAGGTCGACGATGATCGTGTCGCTCGCGCCGCGCGTGCGCACCATCTGCAGATTGCCGCCATTGCCGAACCAGAAGAAGAGGTAGACGGACTCCAGGTTGTTGCCGAGTTCGTGGATGTAAAGATCGGAGGTGGCGTCGAACGCCCCACCGCCGAAGACGACATCCACAAAAGCCCAGCGGAAGCCGCTACCGCTCGGTGTCGGATCGGCGGCTTCATTGCCGGGCAGACTCAGGAAGCGCCCATCTGGGGCGCCGAGCACCGCCGCCGCCCCCTCCGCGGGCGTCAGCGGGATGGGAAACACGCCGGGGAAATCGCCGCCATAGAAGCCCGGAAAGTTGCCGATCGTCGAAACGCCGCGCTGAATGCCGAGCGGCCCGAGCCCGCTCGCCCAGTCGATGTACTCGGCGCGTGCCGCGCCGACGGCAATAACGGCGAGTATGCCGGCCAGCGCATTGAGCAAGGTCTTTCTCATCTTGAGCCCTCCATAAGGACGCGCAAGGTGCGCACCGAGCGGCATGCGATCGCCATGCCAGTGCCGCGCGTGAAAATTCGCGCGTGCAACGCCTTGATCGGGATGGATCAACGGACCGGCTTTTGCACCCGGCACACGCGACGGCGACGCGCTGTCAAGCCGCCCGACAGCGCCGTGCGTGAATTTTCTGCACCGCGGTCTCGCCGCCGCGCTACCTGCGCGCCGTGTCGGTGACGCAGTCGACGAAGTATTCGACCGTCCCGTCGCGCCGCTCCTTGACCAGCCCGTGAATGTCGGTCTCGAAGCCGGGAAAGCGGGCGTTGAACGCGCGTGCGAACTTCAGGAAGTTCACGATCTTGGCGTTGATGCGCTCGCCGGGAATCAGCAGCGGAATGCCCGGCGGATAGGGGGTGAGCAGCACCGCCGAGACACGGCCGGCCAACTGGTCGATCGGCACGCGCTCCACCTCCCAGTGCGTCATCTTCGCGTAGGCCGCCGCGGGCGTCAGCACCGGCTGCATCTCCGACAGATACATCTCGGTGGTCAGCCGCGCCACGTCGTTGGCGCGATAGACGGCATGGATGGCGTCGCACAACTCGCGCAGACCGTGCCGCTCGTACTGCGGAAACTTGCGCACGAACTCCGGCATCACGCGCCACAGCGGCTGGTTCTTGTCGTAGTCGTCCTTGAACTGCTGCAGCTCGGTGACCATCGTATTCCATCGGCCCTTGGTGATGCCGATCGTGAACATGATGAAGAACGAGTACAGGCCGGTTTTTTCCACGATGATGCCGTGCTCGGCCAGGTACTTGGTCACGATCGCCGCCGGAATGCCGGTGTCGGCAAAGGCGCCGTCGACGTCCAGCCCAGGCGTGATCACCGTGGCCTTGATCGGGTCCAGCATGTTGAAGCCGGGCGCGAGGTCGCCGAAACCATGCCAGCGCGCACCCGGCGCGAGCAGCCAGTCCTCGCGTGCGCCGATGCCCTCCTCGGCCAGATGCTCCGGCCCCCAGACCTTGAACCACCAGGAATCGCCGAGCTCGGCCTCCACCTTGCGCATCGCGCGGCGGAAATCGAGCGCCTCGGCGATCGATTCCTCCACCAGCGCGGTGCCGCCGGGCGGCTCCATCATCGCGGCGGCCACGTCGCAGGAGGCGATGATCGCGTACTGCGGCGAGGTGGATACGTGCATGTGATAGGCCTCGTTGAACTGGAAGCGGTCCAGTTTCTCCGCCTCGGAGTCCTGCACCAGGATCTGGCTCGCCTGCGACAGCCCGGCCAGCAGCTTGTGCGTCGACTGGGTGGCAAAGATCATCGAGATCTTGTTGCGCGGCCGCCCGGCACCGATCGCGTGCATGTCG
>JANWUU010000376.1 GCA_025057735.1 Burkholderiaceae bacterium | reverse complement strand
ATCCGCGCGGGCTGCGCAGTGCCTTCGGCCCCGACGGCCTGATCGCCGGCAGCCAGCGTCTGGAGCGCTTCTTCTTCTGGCCGATGGGCATTGCCAGCGCCGGGGCGATGCGCCAGTGGGGGCGGCACGCCACCGCCTTCGTCGGCCGGCGGCACTTCGACGACCCGCTGCTGATCGAGCGCTATTTCGCGCCCGTTTCGGGCGCGCCCGCCGCGGCCCCCGGCGACTGACCGCGCCCAGCTCACGCGGGCTCGGCGCCCGGGCGGCCGTCGCGCACGATCCAGGCCGCCTCGGTGTGCACGCGTGGCTGCGCCTGCGTGACGTCGTCGGCCGCGCGCAGCCGCATCGTGAGCGCCTGCGGCGTCAGCTCGGCCAGCAGATAGCCGCGCTGCGCGCCGTTGGCGTAGCGCACGTGCGCATTGGCGGCGGCCAGCCGCGCGATCGCCGCCTCGCTCAGCGTGGTCGGCGAGGTGATGCTGGTGCCGCAGAACTCGGTGGCGATCACCGCCGCCCGCGGGTCGTCGAAATCGTCCTTGACGTCGCACACGTAGGTGGTGTGCACGTCGCCGCCCAGCACCACCGCGTTGCGCGCGCGCGGCAGCAGGGCCGTGACGCGCGCCCGCTCGGCCGGGTAGCCGTCCCATCCATCGGTCCAGAAGCGCCGCGCGCCGTTGCCGCGCGCCACTTGCGAGAACAGCGTCGGTTGCACCAGGAAATCGAAGCGTGCGCCCGCGGCACCCCAGTGTTCGCGCAGCCAGGCGAGCTGCTGCGCCCCGAGCAGGGTGCGCGCGGCGTCGCGCCGCTCGGGGCAGGTGTCGTCCTCGACCACCCGGCTGCCGCCCCGCGACGGCAGCGGGCAGGCCTGCCGGTCGCGGTACTGACGGCCATCGAGCACCACGAAACGCGCCAGCCCCCCGACGTCGAGGTGACGGTACAGTCGTACGTGCGCGAAGCGCTCGACCAGCACCGCCGCCGGCAGTGGCATGTGCTCGTAGTAGGCCTGATAGGCGGCCGCGCGCCGCGCCGCGCCATCGATCGACGGATCCTCGCCGAAGTCGCCCGCGTAGTCGTTCGAGACCTCGTGGTCGTCCCAGGTCAGCAGCCACGGACAGTGCGCGTGCATCGCCGCCAGCGCTGCATCGGTCTTGTACAGCGCATGGCGCAGCCGGTAGTCGGTCAGGGTGCGCGCGGCCGGAAACGGGTGCGGACGGAACCGCCGCTCGCGCGGACCGCCCTCGTAGATGTAGTCGCCGACGAACAGCACGAGCTCGGGGTCGTCGGCGCGCATCGCCCCGTACGCGCCGAAGTGACCGTATTCGTAGTGCTGGCAGGAGGCGAGCGCGAAGCGCAGCCGCTGCGCGCGCACGGGGGCCGTACGCGTGCGACCCACCCCACTGACCGCATCGCCGAGCAGGAAGCGGTAGTGGTACCAGCGCCCGGGGGCGAGCCCCATGAGCTCCACGTGCACGCTGTGGCCGAGCTCCGGTCGCGCGATGGCGGTACCTCGGCGCACGATCTTGCGGAACCGCTCGTCGGCCGCCACCTCCCAGCGCACCTCCCAGGTTTGCGTTTCCGTCTCCTCCAGCGCGCGGCGCGCCGCCAGGTACGCAGGCAGCGGCAGGTGCGACAGGCGAGCGAGCGTCTGCGGCAGGCCCGGGGCCACCCGTGTCCACAGCACGAGGCCGTCGGCGCCCGCCGGACCGCTGGCCACCCCCAGCGGAAACGGCTCATCCATGAGCCGCGGCCGCCGCAGTGCTGCCGCTGACCGCCACGGTTGCGGCAAGGCGGCAGCCAGCGCCAGCCGCAGCCAGCGGCGGCGCGCAGGTGAAAACGGAACGTCGGGCACGGGCGTTATCGTAAGGACATCGTCTTATCCATCGTGCCATGCAGCTGCGTGTTGCGACCTACAACATCCACAAAGGCGTGACCGGCATCCGCCGGCGGCCGCGCATCCACGACATCCGCTTGGCGCTGCACACAATCGACGCCGACATCGTGTTCTTGCAAGAGGTGCAGGACCGCAACGAGCGGTTGGCCCGCCACGCGCACTATCCAGCCGCGACCCAGCTTGAATACTTGGCCACGATCGGCTACGAGCACCGTGCGTACGGCATAAATGCGGTCTACCCGCATGGCCACCACGGCAACGCGATCTTGTCGCGTCACCCAATCCGCCATTTCACCAACCACGACATCTCGGACCACGCGCTGGAAAAGCGCGGTCTGCTGCATGCGGTGTCGCGCTTCGGACGCGGCCGTGGCCGCGACGTTCACTTAATTTGCGTGCATTTTGGCCTGATCAATCGCAGCCGCTTACGGCAAGCGGCTTTCCTGATCGATTTCGTCCGCAGCGAGATCCCGCCACGCGCGCCGGTGATCATCGCCGGCGATTTCAACGACTGGCAGAAGCGCGTCGACGCCCTGTTGCGGCAGGAGCTCGGCGTGCAGGAGGTAACCAGCTGCGTGCCGCCGCCACTGCAGCGGACCGTGCTCGACCGAGTGCTACCCTGGCGCCATGGCGGCGACGCGCAACCAGCGCTGGCGCGCACCTTTCCAAGCCTCGCGCCCTGGCTGATGCTGGACCGCATCTACGTGCGAGGCTTCGCGGTGCTGGACGTGCAGGTGCCGCGCGGGCTGACCTGGGCGCGCCGCTCGGACCATGCCCCGTTGATCGCGCAGCTTGAGCTGAAATGACCGCTGGCGGTAGATGCCGCCCGCCAGCACGATCCGCCATGCGGCCGTCGGCCGTCTGCGCAGCGCCTTCATGGGCACCGGCCCAGCGGTGCGCTGCGGGTCATGGTGATTCGGCGCCGCCGCTGCGCGGCGCTGGCCGGCGCAGACGGATGGTGATCCAGCCACGGCCGCTGCCGCCGCATCAACCGGGGTTTCCCGCCGCAAGCGCGCGCCGCCGCAGGCAGCGGCGCCGCACACCTGGCAGCGGTATCCCACAGGTGCCTTGGGAGGCTGCAGACAGACAGCGTCTTGAGCGACCACCTGGTGCCCCCGCTTAAGGTCTGTGCGGCCAGCCAACCGATGCCCCCGCGCATGCGAGCATGCCGATGCGGTCGCGCCGCCGTCACTGCGCGGGCCCGCATCGGAGCCGCCACAAGGGTCTCAAAAGCTTGGCTAGATGTGGCGTTCTCATCCAATATCTTGTAGGCCATGTCAAGTCCCGATGATTCTTTTGCAGCGGGCGGCGCGGCACTTCTCCTCTGAAAAGGCTGCGGTGGCGTGCGTGGCGCGCGCTTTTTCCCTCTGAAAATGCTTGCTTTGCGCTTCATTTCACTCGTAGTATCCGCGTCACGCAACGAGAGCGCTCTTCTGCAGTGTCAATACGAGAACGCTGTCGCTGTGGATCCCGTCAGTTTTCTGGAGTGAAGCATGGCAACGAAGAAGGCAAAGAAAGCGGCGAAGAAGGCCCCAGCCAAGAAAGCCGCGAAGAAAGCGGTCAAGAAAGTCGCGAAAAAGGCTGCGCCGAAGAGGGCGGCGAAGAAAAAATCCGCGCGCAAACCCAATCCGTCTTTTATGGCGCCGCATCTGCCGACCGGCCCGCTGGCGGCAATCGTGGGCGACAAGCCGATGCCGCGTACCGAAATCACGAAGCGGCTGTGGGACTACATCAAAAAGAACAAGCTGCAGGATGCCGTGCAGCGGCGCATGATCAATGCCGATGAGAAGCTGCGCGCCCTCCTCGGCAAGGCCAAAGCCGACATGTTCGAGCTGACGAAGACAGCGAACAAATTCATCAAGAAGCAGGCGAGCTGAGGTGTCCGCTGGCCCGCCGCGCCGATGGCCAGCGGGCCCTTTTGCGATCAAGCCGCGAGCGCCTGCGCCAGCAGCGGCAACACCGCGATGGCGTTGGTCGGATGCGGCACGGTATCCGCGCTCCAGATCTCGGCGACACCAGCTTGCCGGAGCGCATCGATCGCGCCGTCGACAAACAATCCGTGCGTCACCGCGACGTGCACCCGTGCGGCGCCTGCATCGTAGACGGCGCGCGCCGCACGCGCCAATGTGATCCCTGTGCTCGCCACGTCGTCCAGCAGCACCACGTCGCGCCCCTGTATCGGCAAAGCGGGCAACGCAATGCGTACGTCCCGATCGCCTTGGCGCTGCTTCGTGGCAACTGCCCAAGCGAAGCCGCCTGCCGCGGCCGCCCGCTCCACCCACTGTGCCGACTCCGCATCCGGCCCCAGCAGCAGCGCCCCCGGCACCCGCTGCCGCAAGAAGGCGCCGATCGCCGGTGCGGCCGACACGGAAACGGCCTCCGGCAGGGGGATCGCGGCGCGCAGATCGTCGATGCGGTGCAGGTGTGGATCGACCGTAATCACGCGGTTAAACAGGTTGGCTAAAAAGGCACCGACGATGCGCTGGCTGACCGCCTCACCGGGTGCAAACGCCATGTCCTGTCGCATGTAGGCCAGATATGGCGCCACCAATGTCAGATGCGTGACGCCGAGCTCGCGCGCAGCGCCGGCGGCCAGCAGCAGCTCGACCAGTTTCTCGTTCGGCTGCGCCAGCGAGCGCAGCAGCACCACCCGGGGCGGCAACGCGGGCGGCAGCGTCAACTTGATCTCCCCGTCTGGGAAACGGTGCCGCGCGATGCGTGCCGTCGCCAGCCCCGCGGCCGCCGCCAGCCGCTGCGCGGTATCCCATTCATCGTCGAATGCAAGCAGCATGATGCGCGCCGGGGTTGCTCCGTTTGCTGGCGCCCTCTTGCCGCGGTTGACCTCTGGGCTTAACCGACCGATGGGTGCTGTCGCGTCGAGCCTTTAGAACTCCCCCACCGCCGGCGGCAGGGCTTCCGCGGGGCCGATGGTAAAACCGCTGGCGCGAAAGGCAACATCCCGCGCGAATTGCAGCTCGGCCGCACTGCCTGCGTGGATCTGATAGAGGGCGTCGCCTCGCGCCACGGGCTCACCTAGCTTGCGCAGCAAGTCAACGCCAGCGGTGGGTGTCTGCGGCGCGCCCGCCAGCCGCGCGATGCGCGCCAGCCGTTCGCAGTCGATGCCGATCACCACGCCGTCGGCGTGCGCGCAGACGGTGTGCTGCAGCGGCGCCGCCGGCGGCGCGCGCCAGTCAAACGGGCGGCGTCCCTGCGCATCGATGATGGCCTGCATCTTGGCCAGCGCGCGCCCGGACTGCAGGATCTGCGCTGCCAGCGCATAGCCCGCGCCGCCGGGCACCGCCGGGTCGAACTCCAGCACGCGGCCCGCCAGCCGCAGCGCCTTCTCGCGCAAATCCGCCGGCGCGAGCGGATCGCCATGCAGGACCTGCATCACGTCGCGCGCTTCCAGCGCGGGGCCGATGCCGCGGCCCACCGGCTGGCGGCCATCGGTGATGACCACCTCAAGTGTCAGTCCCAAATGCCGCGCGACGTACTCAAACAGCTTCTTTAGCCGCAGTGCCGAGGGCATGTCGCGCACCTTCGCCGTAGGCCCAAGCGGGATGTCCAACAGCAGGTGCGAGGAGCCGGCAGCGATCTTCTTGCTCAAAATGGAGGCCACCATTTGTGCCGGCGCGTCGAGCGACAATGGGCGCGACACCGAGATCAGCACGTCGTCGGCCGGCGACAGCGCGGCGCGGCCGCCCCAGACGAGGCAGCCGCGCTGCGCGCGCACGACCTCAGCCATGCGCTCAAACGGCAGTTCCACCGCCGCCAGACAGGCCATCGTGTCGGCGGTGCCCGCCGGCGAGGTGATGGCGCGGCTGGAGGTCTTGGGCATCAGCATGCCGGCGCGCTCGGCATGCACGGCCACGATCGGCACCACCAGCATCGAGGTGCGATTACCCGGGATGCCGCCGATGCAGTGCTTGTCCACGACCAGCGCCGCCGGATCGAGCGCGCGCCAGTCGAAGCGGCGTCCGGCCGCCGCCATCGCCGCGGTCAGATGCAACACCTCGTCGCGGTCCAGCTCGACCTGGTGGGTGGCGACGACAAACGCGGCCAGCTCTACCTTCGAATAGCGGTGCGCGGCGATGTCGCGCACGATGGCACCGATCTCCTCACGCGACAGGCGGTGGCCGGCGATCTTGCGCTTGAGCGCCGCCAGCGACGCCGGCGGCTCGGCGTGCGCCACCGTAACCGCATCGCCTTCGGCCACGCCGAGCTGCGCGAACGCCTCCTCTGACAGGCCGAGCTCGCATGCGCCCAGCAGGCGGGCGTCATCCACCACGTGAAGCACCGCCAGGATCTCGCGCGCGCCGGCGCGCACCTGGACCTTGGCGAGCGCCTGGAAGCCCTCGACGCGCACCAAGGGGCAGTCGCGCCGCAGGTAAACGACATTCTCGCGGTAGGTGTCGATCGCCACCCGGCGCGCGGCGAGCGCCTGCAGGCCAGCGCTGGGTTCAGACGGCATAGGTTTGCAGCGGCTCAGCCACCGTGCTCGGCCAGCGCAGCTCGCGCGCGATGCGGGCCGAAAACGCATGCGCAGCGGTGGGCTCGCCGTGCACGATAAAGGTCGCTTTCGGCCGGCGCGCGAAGCCGCGCAGCCAGTCGATCAGCGAATCCTGCCCGGCATGGGCCGACAGCCCGCCCAGCGTGTGCAGGCTGGCGCGCACCGGCACCGTCTCGCCGAACAGACGCACGCTTTTCGCGCCGTCGACGAGCTGGCGGCCCAATGTGCCGGCGGCCTGGAAACCGGTAAACAGCACGGCGCACTCGCGCCGCGGCAGGTTGTGACGCAGGTGGTGGCGGATACGGCCGGCCTCGCACATGCCGCTGGCGGCGATGATCAGCGCGCCATTGCGGATCGAATTTAAGAACATCGAATCCTCCGCGCGTTCCGTGTAGCGCAGCGCAAACGGCAGCTTGGGCGCGCCCGGCCGACGCGTGTAGGCGGCGTGGAACTCGGCGGCCAGCTCATCCAGGGCCTCCAGATGCGCGAAGGTCACTTCGCTCGCCTGCCGTGCCAGCGGCGAATCAACGAACACCAGCGGCGCCTGCACGCGCCCTGCCTGCGCCAGCCGGTACAGCAGCAGCAGGAATTCCTGCGTGCGTCCGAGAGCGAACGCCGGCACGATCACGTTGCCACGCCGCTTATGCAGCACGTCAGCCACCACCTGCACCAGCTCGTCCTCCGTCTCCTGCAGGCCGCGGTGGTTGCGGTCGCCGTACGTGGATTCGACCACCAGCACGTCGGCCGCCTGCGCCTGCGCGCGGTCGCGCACCAGCAGCGGTGAGGCCTCGCCCAGATCGCCGGAGACCACCAGCAGCCGCTCGCGCCCGTCCTCGCGTACGCGCACCTCAACGAACGCCGCGCCGACGATGTGACCGGCATTGCGAAAGCGCACGATCGCCGCCGGATGCGGCCGGAATTCCACGTCGTAGGGCATGCCGATCAGTCGCGGCGCCAGCCGGTCGACAGCGGCCATGTCGTACAGCGGCGCGTGCGCGCCGCCGCGGCGGCCGTCGCGCCCCTGCACGAACGCGCTGTCCTTCAGCATCACAGGGACCAGGTCTGCGGTGGGCCGTGTGCAGTAAATGAGGGGCGCCGGTTGTCGCGGCGCGGCGGGTGCGAAGCGCGGCAGCAGCCCGCAATGGTCGATGTGCGCATGCGTCAACAGCACGAAATCGAGCCGTCCCAGATCGCGCGTGTAGGCGGCGCGGTTCCGCGCCGGCGCGTTCTGCGGCCCCCGGCTAGGACCCTGGAACATCCCGCAGTCGACCAAGAAGCGCAGCGTGCCGGCCTCTACCAGCAGGCAGGAGCCGGTCACTTCGCCGGCAGCGCCGTAGAACGTGAGCTTCATGCGTCGGCCAGTGTAGCGGTGAGCAATCGCGCGTCCCGAGCGCTGCGTGCGTACGCCGCATAATGGATGTTATGCCCACGATCGTTCTGGCCACGATTAACGCCCGCTACGCACATGCCTCGCTGGGGCTGCGGTACCTGCGTGCGAATCTCGGCCCACTGCGCGAGGACAGCCAAATCGTCGAGTTCGTGCTCGGGCAGAAGATTGAGGAGATGGCCGAGCGGTTGCTGGCGCTCGGTCCGCGTATTGTCGGTTTCGGCGTCTACATCTGGAATGTGGAGGAGACGACACGGCTGGTTGCGGTGCTCAAACGTGTGGCGCCGCAGGTCACCGTCGTGGTAGGCGGCCCCGAGGTCAGTTATGAGATCGAGGAGCAGCGCATCTGCGCGCTCGCTGACTACGTCGTCACCGGCTGGGGCGACCACACGTTCGCGCAGCTGGCGCGCGTGCTGCTGTCTGGCCCGCGTCCGCTGCAGAAAGTTCATGTCGGCGTGCAGCCGCCGCTGGCGGAGATTGCGCTGCCCTACGACGAATATAGCGACGAAGACTTGCGCCACCGCTACGTGTACGTGGAAGCCTCGCGCGGCTGCCCGTTTAAATGCGAGTTTTGCCTGTCGGCGCTGGACCGCACGGCCTGGCCGTTCCCGTTAGAGCCGTTACTCGCTGCGCTGGCGCGCCTCTACGCGCGCGGCGCGCGGCATTTCAAGTTCGTCGACCGCACGTTCAATCTAAAACCGGAGATCGGCCGCCGGATCTTGCAGTTCTTTCTAGACTGTATCGCGCAGCATCCGCAGGATCCGCCGTTTGCGCATTTTGAGCTGATCCCGGATCGGCTGCCGCCGGAGCTCAAAGCGCTGATCGCGCGCTTTCCGCCCGGCACGCTGCAATTCGAAATCGGCATTCAGACCTTCAACACGCGCGTGCAGCAACTGATCGCGCGCCGCCAAGACAACGCCGCGGCGGAGGAAAACCTGCGCTGGCTGCGCACGCATACGCAGGTGCATCTGCACGTCGACCTCATCGCCGGGCTGCCCGGCGAGGACCTGGCAAGCTTCGCCGCGGGCTTCGATCGCCTGGTGCGGCTGGCGCCGCATGAGATCCAAGTCGGGATCCTGAAGCGGCTGCGCGGCGCGCCGATTGCACGTCACACCGAAGCCTTTGGTCTGCGCTTCAACCCGCAGCCGCCCTATAACGTGCTGGCTACCGACGCGATCGATTTCGCGACCATGCAGCGCGTGGCGCGCTTCGCGCGCTACTGGGACCTGGTCGGCAACTCCGGCCGCTTTACGCGCACGCTGCCGCTGCTGCTGGCGCACGCCCCCTTCGCGCGCTTCCTGGCCTACTCCGACTGGCTGTATGCACGCACCGGCCAGACCGCGGCGATCGCCAACGAGCGGTTGTACGACTTGCTGTATGACTGGCTGGTGCACGAGGGCGGCGCGGCGCCAGAGGAGGCGCGCGCCGCGCTGGCGGCGGACTACGTCGCCAGCGGCGCGCGCGGCAGGCTGTCGTTTGTCGACGTGGAAACGCTGCCGTCGGCGCGCCGGCCGGCGCGGCCGCACGCGGCACCGGCGCGGCAGGCCCGGCACCTGTCGTAAGGCCCGTTGCGCGGCGCTGGCGCACCTTCGTATGCTGGCGCAAAACCGGGAGACGGCGATGATCGAAGCGACGATGCAGCGCGTGCCGCTGTCCATCAACCATTTTCTGGAGCGCGCCGGCCGGCTGTTCCCGGATTCGGAGATCGTCAGCCAGCGGCCGGACAAATCGCTCGTGCGGCACCGCTTTGCGGACTTCTATCGCCGCACACGACAGTTGGCGGCGGCGCTGCAGGCCGCCGGCCTGCGCAAGGGCGAGCGCGTGGCCACGCTGTGCTGGAACCACCATGCCCATCTGGAGTGCTATTTCGGCATCCCGGCCGCCGGCGGCGTGCTGCACACGCTGAACCTGCGGCTGGCACCCGCCGAGATCGCCTACATCGCGCGCCACGCCCAGGACCGCTTCCTGATCGTCGACGACGTGCTGCG
>JANWUU010000356.1 GCA_025057735.1 Burkholderiaceae bacterium | reverse complement strand
CGCGAGCTGCGGCCGCGCCAGCATCTCGCGCAGCTCGGGCTGCCCGATCAGCACGATCTGCAGCAGCTTGCGCTCGGCCGTCTCCAGGTTGGTCAGCAGACGCAGTTGCTCCAGCACTTCCGCCGAGAGGTTTTGCGCCTCGTCGATGATCAGCACGTTGTTCTGGCCGACCGCATGCGTGCGCAGCAGGAACTCGGTGAGCGCGTCGACGTAATCCTTGACCCCACCGGCGGGGCCGTCGCGCCGCACCGGAATGCGGAACTCCTCGCAGATCGCCCGTAGCAGCTCCTCGACGGTCAGCTTCGGGTTAAAGATGTAGGCGACGTTGCAGCGGCGCGGGATCTGCTCCAGCAGGCAGCGGCAGACGGTGGTCTTGCCGGCGCCGATCTCGCCGGTCAGCACCACGAAGCCGCCATCGCCGCTGCGCACGCCGTACATCAGGTGGGCGAGCGCCTCCCGGTGCCGCTCGCTCAGGTACAGATAGCGCGGATCGGGCGCGATCGAAAACGGCGGCTGGCGCAGGCCAAAATGGCGCACGTACATGCGGAAAGCATACTTCGCGCCGGGCCGCGTCCGTCGGACGCGGGCGGCCGGCGGCGGAAATTTATGCGGACGGTCTATTGGCAAACCGCGCCAGCGGCGTTGCAATAAGGCGCCCTGACGTCCTTCCACCCGGGCAGCCATCATGCGAACCCTGCGTTTCCTGCCCCTGCGCGCATGCGCATGGGCGTTCGCCTCGATGCTCGGCACGGCGGCCGCCGGCGAGGTCGCACCGACCTCGGCCTCCGTCTCCCCATCGGCCGCACCGCTGTACGAGCTGGTCGATCCCCTGCCGTTCGCCCTCGGCGCGCTGCGCTGGACGCCCGTGCCGGTCTCCCGCTTGGAACTCGCCACCGGCCTGCTGCCGCGGCACGAACTGCGGTTAACCGGTACCGGGACGCGCGAGGCCGCCGCCGCGTGGGCAGGCGATGCCTTGCGGGGCACCTACCGTTACACCTTCTTCGAGCAGCGCGACTGGACGTGGAAGCTCGGCCTAAGCGCGAGGCTCGCCGATAGCCAGGACGCCGGCCGCGCCCGGCTCGGGAGCCGGCCCCTGCTGCACGTGGCGGGGCAGGCGCGGCTCGCCTCCAACTGGCGCCTTGATTTCGACGCCGACGGCAACTGGGCCCCGCGCGCGCGCGCTTTGGACCTGGGTATCCGCGTCAGTTACCTCCTTAGCCGGTCGTTCGCGATCTACGGCGGGTACCGCTACGCGGAGCCAGCCGCCGAACCCGACGATTCGGCCGTCGCGTCGGGCCATGGGGCCAACATTGGCCTGCGCTACCGTTTCTGACGGCACGGGCTTGCGGCGCTGCGCCAAAGTCGGCTACAGTCCTCCCTGAGGTTGTCGCGATGAAATTCTTTGCGCGCTTTTACTTTTACGGCTTTTTCCGGCCTCGGGCGGAGAGAGTCGAACGGCGCGCGTAGACAAACCCGAACGAATCTCAACCGCCAGGCCAATCCCCTGGCGGTTTTTTTTTGCGCCGGGGCCGGCCGACACGAAGGGAAAAGCCATGGATGGAGTGCCGCGCATGCGATACATGACCGACGATCTGCGGATCCGGGAAATCAAGGAGCTCGCCCCGCCCGCGCATTTGATCCGCGAGTTTCCGTGCAGCGACGCTGCCTCGCGCACCGTCTACGAGGCGCGCAACGCCATCCACCGCATCCTGCACGGCATGGACGACCGGTTGATCGTGGTCATCGGCCCCTGCTCGATCCATGACCCGAAAGCCGCACTGGAATACGCGCAGCGCCTGAAGGCACAGCGCGACCGGCTGCTGGCGGACCTGGAGATCGTCATGCGCGTGTACTTCGAGAAGCCGCGCACGACGGTCGGCTGGAAGGGACTGATCAACGACCCCGATCTGGACGGCAGTTTCCGTATCAACCACGGCCTGCGCATCGCGCGCCAGTTGCTGGTGGACATCAACGAACTGGGGCTACCCGCTGGCTGCGAATACCTCGACATGATCACACCGCAGTACATCGCCGATCTCGTCTCCTGGGGCGCCATTGGCGCGCGCACCACGGAAAGCCAGGTGCACCGCGAACTGGCCAGTGGCCTGTCCTGCCCGGTCGGCTTCAAAAACGGCACGGACGGCAACGTGCGGATCGCGGCCGAGGCGATCCGCGCCGCGCAACAGCCGCATCACTTCCTGTCGGTCACCAAGGGCGGCCATTCGGCCATCGTCTCCACCAAGGGCAACGAGGACTGCCACATCATCCTGCGCGGCGGGCGCGCGCCGAACTTCGACGCCGCCAGCATCGAAGCGGCCTGCCAGGAGCTGGCCCGCAACGGGCTGGCGCAGCGGCTGATGGTCGATGCCAGCCACGCCAACAGCCAGAAGAAGCACGAGAACCAGATCCCGGTCTGCGAGAACCTCGCGCAGCAGCTCGAGGCCGGCGAGGCGCGCCTCATCGGCGTGATGATCGAAAGCCATCTGGTGGCCGGCCGGCAGGATCTGGTGCCCGGCAAACCGCTCGTCTACGGCCAGTCGATCACCGATGCCTGTCTGGGCTGGGACGACAGCGTGAAGGTGCTCGAGCGGCTGGCCGCCGGCGTGCGCGCCCGGCGCCTGCGCGCGGCCAACAGCCCCGGCAAGTAGAGCGCACGGCGCCGGCGTCGCCGCCGCCTGCGGCCGTCACGCGCCGCCGCCCTGCGTCTTGCGCGGCTGCC
>JANWUU010000271.1 GCA_025057735.1 Burkholderiaceae bacterium | reverse complement strand
GGCATGGCGATCGACGCCAACGTGCTGATCAACGAGCGGGTGCGCGAGGAGCTGCGCAACGGCCGGCCGCCGCAGCACGCGATCCACGACGGCTACGAGAAAGCCTTCAACACCATCCTGGACTCCAACGTGACGACGCTGATCGCCGGCGTGGCGCTGCTCGCCTTCGGCTCCGGTCCGGTGCGCGGTTTCGCCGTCGTGCACTGTCTGGGGATCCTGACCTCGATTTTCAGCGCGGTGTTCGTCTCGCGCGCGATCGTCAACCTGATCTACGGCTCGCGCAGGAAGCTGACCCGCATCAGCATCGGCCAGGTCTGGCGGCCCGACGCGGGGCCGGTCGCCCCGGAGACCAAGTAGGAGGGCGCGATGGAGTTCTTCCGCATCCGCCGCACGATCCCGTTCATGCGCTATTCGCGCATCCTGAACGCGATCTCGCTCGTCTCCTTCCTGATCGCGGTCGCCGTCCTCGCCACCCGCGGCCTGAATCTGTCGATCGAATTCACCGGCGGCACGGTGATGGAGATCTCCTATCCGCAGCCGGCGGATCTGGAGAAGATCCGCCGCACGATCGAGGCCAAGGGCTGGGGCGAGTCGCAGGTGCAGAACTTCGGTACCTCGCGCGACGTGCTGATCCGCATCCCGCTGAAGGCCGGCGCCGCTTCCGGCCAGCAGGCCGAGCAGGTGATGGCCGCCCTGAAGGAGGCCGACCCAGCCGTCGAACTGCGCCGGGTGGAGTTCGTCGGCCCGCAGGTCGGCGCCGAGCTGGCCCAGGACGGGGCGCTCGCCCTGTTGATGGTGGTGCTCGGCATCATGATCTATCTCGCCTTCCGCTTCGAGTGGAAGTTCTCGGTCGCCGCCATCGTCGCCAACCTGCACGACGTGGTGCTGGTGGTCGGCATGTTCGCGATCTTCGGCTGGGAGTTCTCGCTGCCGGTGCTGGCCGCCGTGCTCGCGGTGCTCGGCTACTCGGTCAACGAGTCGGTGATCATCTTCGACCGCGTGCGCGAGCATTTCCGCAAGATGCGCAAGGCGTCCGTGACCGAGGTGATCGATTCGGCCATCACCGCCACCATCTCGCGCACCATCATCACGCACGGCTCCACCCTGTGCATGACGCTGGCGATGCTGTTCTTCGGCGGCCCGGCGCTGCATTACTTCGCGCTGGCGCTCACCATCGGCATCGTGTTCGGCATCTACTCGTCGGTGTTCGTTGCCGCGGCCATCGCGATGTATCTGGGCATCAAGCGCGAGGACCTGGTCAAGCCGGCGAAGAAGGAAGAACCGCAGGTAGTGCCATGAGGCGGCACCGATGAGCGGCACGCCGCGCCTGCGCGTCTGGGACCTGCCGACCCGGCTGTTCCACTGGGCGCTGGCGTTGCTGGTCGTCTGCTCGGTGGTCACCGCCCAGGTGGGCGGCTTGTGGATGGACTGGCACATGCGCGCCGGCTATGCGGCGCTCGCCCTACTGTTGTTCCGTCTGCTCTGGGGCGTCTTTGGCAGCCGCTATGCGCGCTTTACCCAGTTCGTGCGCGGCCCGTCGGCCGTGCTCGCCTATCTGCGCACGCTGCGGGCGGGCGGGGCGGCACCGCAGGCCGGCCACAACCCGCTCGGCGCGCTGTCGGTCCTGGCGATGCTGGCCGCGCTACTGCTGCAGGCGGCCACCGGGCTGTTCGCCAACGATGCGATCGCCACCGAGGGCCCGCTGGCCAAGTTCGTCTCCGGCAGCACCAGCGATCTCCTGACCCGCATCCACAAGTTGAACCAATACGTGCTGTACGCGTTGGTAGCGCTGCACGTAGCAGCGATCGCCTTTTATCGCTTAATCAAGCGCGAGGACCTGCTGCTGCCGATGTTCACCGGCGACCGCACGGGCGTCGCCGGTGAACCGGCGCGAGACGACCTGGCGATGCGGCTGCGCGCCGCGCTGCTGCTGGCGCTCGCAGCCGGCGCCGTGGCTTACCTGGTGACGCGCTGAGGGCGCCAAGACCACGCCGCCCGCAGGCGGCGTGGTCGCGAGCGCGCCGCTTAATCCCTGCGGTAGTCGTCGTGGCAGGCCTTGCAGGACTTGCCCACCTCGCCGAACTGGGCGCGGATGGCATTGACGTCGCCGCCTTTGGCGGTGGCGGCGAGCTTGGCCACTTCGGCCTGCATTTTTTCGGTCAGCGACTTCACCTTGGCGGCGTCCTTGAACACCTCGGGCTTGGCGCGGGTGGGCGGATTGCCGCCGGATTCCGAGCCCGGGATGAACGCCTCGAACGGCAGCTTCGACAGCGTCTCGATGAGCGCCGCGCTGCTCTGGATCACCTGCACGTTCGGCGCGTTCGATTTGAGCTGGCCATTGATGCGGCCCATGTGATTGCCGATCAGCGCGAAGGCCGCTTGCCGATACTTGATCGCATCCTCCGGTTTGGCGAACTGCGCCTGCGCGGGCGCCGCCAGCCCGGCCAGCATGCCGGCGGCAGCGAGCGAAACGAGCTTGTTCTTCATGGTCCCCCCAAGGACGGTTGATGACGGCCGGGCCGATCCCGGCTGCGGCGATAAACAGGTCGCCGCCGGCAATTATTCCCGATCGGGCAGGCCCGGCGGCCGAGACGGCAGCGCCGACGTCTGCGGTGTGCCCATTTTGCGCGCGCATCGCGTATGTCGGGGATGCGCGTGCCGGGGGCTGTGCGGGTTTCTCAGCAGCGGCGCGCCAGTTCCTCGGCCTTGCCCAGGTAGGTGGCGGGGGTGAGCGCCAGCAGCTCGCGCCGCACCGGCTCCGGCAGCGGCAGCTCGGCGATGAAGCGGTGCAGTTCGTCCCGCGTAATGCGCCGCCCGCGCGTCAGCGCCTTGAGCCGTTCGTAGGGCTCCGGCACGCCGTACCGCCGCATGACGGTCTGCACCGCCTCGGCCAGCACCTCCCAGGCGCCGTCCAGGTCCGCGGCCAGCGCCTCGGCGTCGATCTCCAGTTTGTCCAGCCCGCGCGCGCAGGCGTGATAGGCGACGAGGCAGTGACCGAAGGCCACCCCCAGATTGCGCAGCACGGTGGAATCGGACAGATCGCGCTGCCAGCGCGACACCGGCAGTTTC
>JANWUU010000235.1 GCA_025057735.1 Burkholderiaceae bacterium | reverse complement strand
GTGCGCTTCGGATCCGGCAGACGCAGCCGCGCGCTGTCGGCACGTCCGATCAGACCGCCGCTCGCATCGAAGCGCGCCACCAGCGGGGCGACTTCGGTCCCCTCGCCGGAAGACAACACGCGCAGCACCAGTTCCACCGTCGCCTCCCTGCTACACGAACCGCACGGCTCGACCTCGGGGTCCGCATCGCAGTCGAGCCTTGTCCAGTGTAACGGCCAGCCCTACGGGAGTCGCCCGCAACCGCCACCCGACAGGCAGTCAGACTGCACTGGCCTGCCTCGCCAGTCCCAGCCATCGTGACGACGCTAGCCCCCAGCGCGCGCGCACCCCGCGGTCAGCGCCCGGGGAGCCACGCGAGGCGCTCGCCACTTCTTGACACTTATTTAAGACAGTTGTACTGTCGTAAACGTGGAACGCACGTTTTCGTTGAGCGAACTTGCCGCACTGGTCGATTTACCTGAGCGCACGGTTCGTTACTACATCCAGCTCGGCCTGGTCGACCGCCCAGACGGCGAGACGCGGGCCGCCCGCTACGGAACCCGCCACTTGGAGCAGCTGATAGCGATCCGCAGGTGGCAACAGGCAGGGCTGTCGCTGCAGCGCATCAGCGAGCTTCTCGCACACCCCGCGAGAGAAACGCCGCCGCTGCGCCCGCGTGCCGCCGGTACGGTCGAGGTGTGCAGCCATCTCGTGGTCGCCGACGGCGTAGAGCTCGTCGTCGAGCCGGGCCGCGCCCAGCTGACGACCGAACAGGTACGCCGTCTCTTCGGCGAAGTCACCGCGGCGTTTGAGCGCATTCGCAGGGAGGACCGATGAAGGATCCCGGCACGACCCACGCCATGCTCAGGGCAAGCAACGGCGATGCGCCGGCCGCATGGCCGGCCCTGCAGGAGGTCCGCATCGAGGCCACGTATGCTGCGCCGGTGCTGGTCGTCAGCGCAACACAGATCTACCGCAACGACGGGCAAGACGATTTGGAGGTCATCTACTCGTTTCCACTGCCGCCGCGCGCCGTGCTCACGGCGATGGCGTTTGCGCTCGGCGACCGCCGCCTCACCGGCATGGTGACCGCCAAGCGGGCGGCGGAAGAACGTTACGAGCGTGCCGTGCAGTCCGGCGACAGCGCGGTTCGCGTGGAGCGCGACCGCGACGGTCGCTTCACCGCGCATCTCGGCAATCTCCGGCCCGGTGAGCGTGCCCACATCGAGCTGCAGTACGCGCAGCTCGCGGAAACCGACGGCGCCCGCTGGCGCATCGCGATTCCGACCGTGTTGGCGCCGCTGTACGGCGATGCGGTGGCCGACGGTTCGCTCGCGCCGCACAAGCTGGCCGGCAGCTCGCTGCTGGCCGAGTACCCATTGACCCTTGCCCTGACAGCACGCGGCGCGTCCGACCGCGCCGACCTCCGGTGCCATTCGCACGCGTGCCGCGTCGAAGCCGTCGAAGGCGGCATGCGCGCCGAACTGCTGCCGCCCGCGTCGCTTGACCGCGACGTCGTGTTCGACGTGCGTTGCGGGGCCATGCCTGTTTTTTCCTGCGTCGCGACCGAGGAAGAAACGATCGCGGTGGCGAGCTTGGTCGTCCCCGCTGAAGCGGCGCGTCCCCAACCGCGCTCCCTGCGCCTGCTGCTGGACTGCTCGGGATCGATGAACGGCGAGCCGCTGCAGTGGGCGATCGCCGCCTGCCGACACGTGCTGCAGGCTCTCGGCCCGCAGGACGAGTTTTCGCTGACTCGATTCGGTTCGAGCGCCGAACATTGGAACGACCGCCTCGTTGCCGCCACGTCCGATTGCATCGCGCATGCCGATCGGTGGCTGCAGCACATCGGCGCCGACCTCGGGGGCACCGAAATGGAGGCGGCGCTGCGCGCAGCGCTCGCCCTGCCGGGCCGCGGCCCCGGCGGCGACCTGCTGCTGATCACCGACGGCCAGATCTGGGCCGCCGACGCGCTGATCCGCTGGGCGCGCGCAGCTGGCGCGCGCGTCTTCGTGGTCGGCGTCGGTGCCGCACCCCAGGCCGCGATGTTGCGCGAACTGGCCGCCGCCACCGGGGGAAGAAGCGAGTTCGTGACACCGGGCGAGGACATGGTCGGTGCGGTGCGCCGGCTGCTCGCCGCGATCGACACGCCGCAGCCCGACGAACTGCGAGTGCAGTGGCCGCGGCCGCCGTTATGGGCGTTGCAGGTTCCGCCGCGGCCGGCAGCCGGCGACACGGTCCATTGGCTGGCGGGATTCGCGCAGGACCCGCAAGGCGCGGTCGAAATCGCGAGCGCAGCCCGCACCTGGGCCGCCGCGCGCGACCCAGGCGCCAGCGCGCTGCCGGAGCTTGCGCGGGTGGCGGCGATGGAGCGCCTGCTCGCCGGGCATTTCGACGACCCGGCCGCCGCCGCCCAGCGCTACCAGCTGGTCACCGAATGGACCGATCTGATCGCAGTGCTGCAGCGCGCCGACGGCGAAAAGGCCGGCGGCCTACCCGCGCTGCACGCGGTGCCGCAGATGGTGCCGGCTGGCTGGGGCGGGCTCGGCCGCGCATCGCGCGCGGATTTCCTGAATCAGCCATGCGACGTTGCCGCCTGCCATGTGCCCTGGGAAGCGCTGCAGCTCTCGCTCTCAGAGTCGGGGCGGGACGCAGACGCCGCCCTGCACGAGCGTTTCTCGCTCATCGACGAAATCAATTTTCTGGGTGTCCTCTGCATGTACGACAGCCGACGGCTGCCACGCCTCGATTTCGCATGGCTCGAGTCCGTCTCGTTGCCCGCGCCGCTGCTTGCGGCGCTGCGCGAAATACACGCGCAGGAGGGCGCCCCCGAAGAGCTGCTGACCGCGGCGCTGCTGCTGCGTCTGATGGCGCGCCACGATTGCGGCAGCGAGGCGCTCCAGGAACACCTGGAGCAGACGCTCGCACGCGCCGGCTACACGCAGTTGCAGCCGCTGTTCGCGCGCATCGATGCGCTGCTGGACCGTTGGCCGATCTGAGCGCCGCAGCGTCAGGCGAGGTCATGGAAGGGCTCGCAACGGTTTTCTTGATCATCGCGCTGTTCCTGATGACCCGGCGAGGGTTCTGGGTTCTCGTGTTTTTCTTCGGCGCACTCGCATCCCCGTTCGCCATGCTGGCTAGCCGCATCCACTTCCCCATCTTGGGCCCGCTGCGATGCTTCGTTTTGATGGCCCTTTGCTTCGGCCTCCTCAGCCGGTCCTTGATCCGTAACCGCGACACCGGTATTGCATGATCAGCGCAAGGCAAGGATCGCCCGATGCCGACATCGAACCGCTCCTCTTTTTCGCAACGTTCGGCCCCGCGCTGGTTCGCACGGAGTGCGAGCGTTGCCGCCATCGCGCTCGCCGGTTGCGCGTTCGCCATCCTCGACCAGCGCCTTCCCATGCTGGTTGCCAAACCGGTGGACGTCGCTTTCGATGCGCTGGGCCTGCCGCAGCGCAGTCAACCGATGGGGACAGATACGCTCTATGTCTGGGCGTATCGCACCGATTCCGTCCTGCCCATGCCGATGACCGGCAGCGCCTTCACGAGCGGGGCCGTCGGACCCACGGGCTTCTACGGTTTCACGCATGCGATGCAGGTCGTGCCGGTGCCGACCACGGACCACTGCGAAATCCGACTGCAGGTGGACGAGCGGCAGATCGTGCGCCGCTTCGACTACGTCGGCACAGCGTTCGGTTGCCAGTTCTACGCCAATCGGCTGCAAAGCCGGCTGGCCGCGCCGGCACGTTGAAGCGCCCACTTCGACAGCGACGTCTCTAAAGGGAAGGAAATTTCATGAAAACGGCGCTGCTGTACACGCTGCTCGCGGCCGCGCTTGCGCTTGCCACCGTCGCCGCGCATGCCAAGGGAAGCCGCGGCGCAGGCAAGGCCGACTATCGCGGCTACCCGGGCGCCCGGGCAATCGACGGCGACACCTTTCGCTATCGGGGCGAGCGCTACCGGCTCCGCCAATACGACGCCCCCGAATTGGGTAGCCC
>JANWUU010000220.1 GCA_025057735.1 Burkholderiaceae bacterium | reverse complement strand
ACGACGATGGTCGGCAGCCGCAGCGCGCGGCCATCGAGGAAGCCCTTGCGCGAGTAGTCGTTGAGCAGGAATTCGCCGATCAGCTTCTGCGTGCCGTAACTGGTCTGCGGCCGCGGCGGGGTGTCGTCGCTCACCACCTCCGGCAGCGGGGCGCCGAACACCGCCACGCTGCTGGCGAACACCACGCGCGGACGCGCGGTCTGCGCGCGGCAGATCTCGAACAGCGCGCGCGTGCCGTCCAGGTTCACCCGCATGCCGAGATCGAAATCGGCCTCCGCGCCGCCGCTGACCACGGCGGCGAGGTGGAACACGCTGTCGGTGTCGCGGCCGAGCACGTGGCTAAGAAACGCCGGATTGGCGATGTCCCCGACCACGTAGCCGACGCGCTCGTCGACGAACAGGGGGCCGGCCTGCGCCTGGTCGATCGAGACGATCTGCTGGATCTCGTATTCGCCGCCGTCGGTACGCGCAAGCCGGCCGCGCTCGCACAGCGCGCGGATCAGCAGTTGTCCCAGAAAGCCGGCGCCGCCGGTGACCACGATCTTCATCTCGGTTCCTCTCGTTGCGTTACCGTTCACCGCCGGTCGCGGCCAGCGCACGGGCGAAAAAATCGACGGCGCCGAAGTTACCGGACTTCAGCGCGAGGGCGAGCGGCGCCGGTTCGTTGGCCCACAGCACCGGTACGCCGGGGTCGATCTCGGCGCCCACCTCGAGCAGGCGCACGCCGAGAGCTGCGACCACGGCCCCCGAGGTCTCGCCGCCGGCGACGATGAAGCGCCGCGCGCCGGCGGCGAGGAGCGCCGCCGCCAATTTGCCGAAGAAGCGTTCGATCTGCTGCGCCAGCTGCGCGCCATGCACAGCCTGCAAGGCCGCCACCTCGGCGGCAGCCGCGCTGCTTGCCACCAGCGGCGGCCGACTCTGCTGCAGACACCAGGTCCGGACCTCCTCCAGGTAGGTCGCGTCGCCGACCACGCGCGCCGGGTCGATCTGTAGCCGTGGCCCATCGTAGGCCGCCACCTGCGCGCGCGTCGCGTTCGAACAGGAGCCGGCCAGCAGCACGGCGTTGCCGTCGAGCGGAGGGCGTTTCGCCTCGCTGGCCGCCGGCTCGCCGCAGGCGCGGACGTTCTGCGGCAGACCGAGCGCGATGCCGGAGCCGCCCACCGCCAGCCGCGCATCGGCGAGTGCCGCGCCGAGCGCCAGCAGGTCCGCATCGCAGACCGCATCGACGATCGCGAAGCCGAAGCCGGCGGCGTCCAGTGCCTTCAGCCGCTGCGCAATCGCTGCCGGCCCCGCCCGCACCACCTCGTGCCCGATCAGCGCCACGCGGCTGCGGCTCTGTGCCTGCAGCACGCGCACGAGGTTGGCGTCGGTCATCGGATTGAGCGGATGCCTCTCCATGCCGCTTTCGTTCAGCAGCGCGTCGCCGACGAACAGGTGGCCGCGGTACACCGTGCGGCCGTTGGCCGGAAACGCGGGGCAGACGGCCACACAACCAGCCGCCAGCCGCTTGCGCAGGGCCTCGGCCACCGGTCCGATGTTGCCGCGCGGCGTGGAGTCGAAGGTCGAACAGATCTTGAACACGAACTGGCCGCAGCCGTGCGCGGCCAGCCAGTCGCAGGCGGCGAGCGACTGCGCGACCGCCTGCTGTGGTTCGATCGAACGCGTCTTTAACGCCACCACCACCGCATCGGCCGCCGGCGGCGGCTGCGGCGGCACGCCGATCGCGAGCGCGGTACGCAGGCCGCCGCGCGTCAGCGTGTTGGCGATGTCGGCAGCGCCAGTGAAATCGTCCGCGATGCAGCCAAGGCGCATGGGTCAGCGGCCCGCAACGAACGCTGCGGGCGGCGCGGCGCGAAACACCGTCGCGTCGTCGTAGAAGCGCGGATCCTCGTTGGGCGGCCACCAGCCCGGAATACCGAGGACCGGCAGATGGGCAAGCTGCGACGGCGCCAGATCCGCGCGCATCACGAAACGCGCAGCAGCCGCGTCGGGCCCGCTCGACAGGGGCACCGGCACCACGCAGGCCGTGATCGCTTTAAATGGGCCGCACAGCTTCTCGAGCAGCGCATGGCCGAACACGAACGCGCGGATATCCCGGCCCCAGCGCGCGCGGCCCTCGATCAGCAGGTGCGGCCAGTCGTGCCGCAGCAGCGCATCGAAGACGGCGGCATCGTCGCTCGCCAGCAGCAGCCCGCTTTCGTCGATCAGCGTGGCCGCGTCGCGCACCGCCCCGCGCCGCGGTCCGATGCCGCGCCGCTCGATCTCGTCGGCCTGGCGGGCGTTGAGGGCCGCCTTCGTGCGCGGAAACGCCAGCCACATCAGCGCGTTGAACGCATCGTGCCGGTTGTCGCGCGTCGGCACGCGGCCGGTCTGCGCGATATGCAGCTCATAAGGGGTGTCGCCGGCATCGTCGGCGGCGACGAACGCAATCGGCTGCCCGCGTCCGGAGGTCACGCCGTGCGCCCGTGCGACGCCGCTTGCGGCAGCGCGCCAGTCCGGCGCCAGCAGCACCTCGCGCCAGCGCGCCAGCGGCGCCAGCCACGGCGCTGCCCAGTCGATCGCCCCCGCGTTCAGTCCGCAAGCTTCCACGGCAGCGTTTCCCCGGCGGCCAGTGGCACGACCGTGGCCGCGCCGAAATCGAGTTCCCGCGGCACGGTCCAGGCGCGCCGCTCGAGCGTTACCGTCTCCCGGTTGCGCGGCAGGCCGTAGAAATCGGCGCCGTGGAAACTGGCAAATGCTTCCAGCCGGTGCAGCGCGCCGGCCGCCTCGAAGGCCATCGCGTAAAGCTCCAGGGCGCTAGCGGCCGTGAAGCAGCCGGCGCAGCCGCAGGCGCTCTCCTTTTCCCCTTTCGGATGCGGCGCGCTGTCCGTGCCGAGGAAGAAGCGCGGGTTGCCGGAGGTGGCGGCCGCCAGCAGCGCCTGCCGGTGCGACTCGCGCTTCAATACCGGCAGGCAGTAATAGTGCGGCCGCAGCCCCGTGCGGCCTTGTGGTGTCACAAACAGCGCGTTGCGGTTGAACAGCAGATGATGCGCGGTGATCGTCGCCGCGATGCGGCCGTCCGCCTGCTCGACGTACTGCACCGCCTCGCGCGTGGTGACGTGCTCGAGCACCACGCGCAACGCCGGAAAATCGCGCCGCAGGGGGATCAGCACCTCGTCGATGAAACGCGCCTCACGGTCGAACACGTCCACGTGGGCATGCGTGACCTCGCCATGGATCAGCAAGGGCAGATCGATTTCTTCCATCGTCTGCAGGGCGCGCGCGCAGCGCCGCAGGTCGGTGACGCCGGAATCGGCGTTCGTCGTCGCCCCGGCCGGATACAGCTTGACCCCATGCACGAAGCCGCTTTCCTTGGCGCGCCGGATTTCCTGCGGCGCGGTGTTGTCGGTCAAATACAGCGTCATCAGCGGCTCGAAGCGCAGCCCCGCGGGCAGCGCCTTCAGGATGCGCTGCCGGTAGGCGGCAGCCTGCTCGACGGTGGTGACCGGCGGCTTCAGGTTCGGCATCACGATCGCGCGCGCGAACTGGCGCGCCGTGTAGGGCAGCACCGCCGCCATCTGCGCGCCGTCGCGCAGGTGCAGATGCCAGTCGTCGGGGCGGGTGAGGGTCAGCGGCGCGCTCATGCGCGCATTATCGGCCAGCGCCGCGCCGATAATGGGCGGCCACACACGCGCGCACGGAGCAGGCGATGAAACGCGAGCAACTGGACGAGCTGGCGCGCCGGTCGCCGGTGGCTTCCTGGCGGCTGCCGGAAGCGGACGCCGACCCGCAGGAGACACGGGAGTGGCTGGAGGCGCTGGATGCCGTGATCGAGACGCAGGGGCCGCAGCGCGCCACTTTCCTGCTGCAGAAACTGGTGCAGCATGCGCGCCGGCGGCGCGTGCAGCTGCCCACGGTGGCCCACACGCCGTATCTGAACACGATTGCGCTCGCGCAGCAGGCGCCGTTTCCGGGCAACCTCGAGCTGGAGGCGCGCATCAGCGCCTGGGTGCGCTGGAATGCGCTGGCCATGGTGGTACGCGCCAACCGCGAGAGCGCCGAACTCGGCGGGCACATCGCAAGTTACGCCTCCGCCGCGGACCTGTTCGAGGTCGGTTTCAACCATTTCTTCCGCGCCGGGCAGCGCGGCGATCTCGTCTACTTTCAGCCGCATTCGGCGCCCGGGGTCTACGCCCGCGCTTTCCTCGAGGGGCGGCTGTCCGAGGCGCACCTGGCCAACTACCGGCGCGAGACGGGCGGCGACGGGTTGTCCTCGTACCCGCACCCGTGGCTGATGCCGAACTTCTGGCAGTTTCCCACCGGCTCGATGGGGCTCGGCCCGCTGTTCGCGATCTATCAGGCGCGTTTCATGCGCTACCTGGAAAACCGCGGCATCGTCGCGACAGCCGGCCGCAAGGTCTGGGCCTTCGTCGGCGACGGCGAGATGGACGAACCGGAGTCACTCGCCGGCCTGTCGCTCGCCGCCCGCGAGGGTCTGGACAACCTGGTGTTCGTCGTCAACTGCAATTTGCAGCGGCTCGACGGCCCGGTGCGTGGCAATGGCTCGATCATCCAGGAGCTCGAAGGCCTGTTCGCCGGCGCCGGCTGGAACGTGATCAAGCTGCTGTGGGGGTCCGACTGGGATCCGCTGTTCGCGCGCGACGAGCAGGGGCTGCTGCTGCGCGCGTTCCACGAGACGGTGGACGGCGAATTCCAGCAGCTTGCCGCCACCGACGGCCGCTTCAATCGCGAGCATTTCTTCGCCAAGTATCCGGAGCTGCAGGCGCTGGTCGCCCACCTGTCGGACGACGACATCGACCGCCTGCGGCGCGGCGGTCACGATCCGGTCAAGATCTACGCCGCCTATCACGCGGCCGTCCATCACCGGGGCCAGCCCACCGTGATCCTGGCCAAGACCAAGAAGGGCTACGGCATGGGCACCGCGGGTCAGGGGCGGATGACCACGCACCAGCAGAAAAAGCTCGACGCGCAGCAGTTGCGCGAGTTCTGCGAGCGCTTCGCGCTGCCGCTGGCGGAGGCGCAGATCGAGGACTGCGCGTTCGTACGGCCGCCGGCCGAGTCGCCCGAGATGAAGTACCTGCAGGCGCGCCGCGCCAAACTGGGCGGCTACTTGCCGGCGCGTTCGGCGCAGTGCGAACCGGTTGCGGTGCCCGCGCTGGACGCGTTCGCGCGCTTTGCGCTCGAAGCCGCGGGGCGCGAGATGAGCACGACGATGGCCTTCGTGCGCATGGTCGCCGCGCTGCTGAAAGATTCGCGGCTGGGGCCGCGCATCGTGCCGATCATTGCCGACGAGGCGCGCACCTTTGGCATGGCGGACCTGTTTCGCCAAGTCGGCATCTACTCGCCGATCGGGCAGCTGTACGAGCCGGAGGACCACGACCAGGTCAGCTACTACCGCGAGGCCGTCGACGGCCAGATCCTGGAGGAAGGCATCAATGAGGCGGGCGCCCTCGCCTCCTGGGTGGCGGCG
>JANWUU010000213.1 GCA_025057735.1 Burkholderiaceae bacterium | reverse complement strand
GAGCCAGGCGCCCCGGCCGTGCGTGAAGGCCACCGGCAGGCGGGCGTAGGTGTTCATCAGGTGCGACATCGGCGCTCTCCGAGCCGCCCGGTCGGGGCGGGAAAGAAAAACGCGGCGACGAGATCTTTCGCGATCCCTTTCGCCGCGCGTCCGGATTATAGGAAGGCGGGGGTGGCGCGGCCGCCGACATCGGGCGGCAGCGGCAACGCGCAGCGCACGAACGTGGCAGAGCCCCTTTTCACGGCGCGCTGCGGCAAGTTCGCCGGTGCCGCCGCTTGGCCGCGCTTTTCCTCCTCGCGCCGGCAGGGGTGCGGCCCTCGGCCTCAGGGGCTGGGCCGCGCTTGCGCGGCCGCGAGCCGGCGAGCGCCCCGCTCCGGCCGCAAGGCCGCGTATCGCTGCCGGCAAGCCTGCCCGCGCGGCCGCCGCAGTCCCGTGCGGCGAGTCAGGAGATCGATGACCAGGGCGCCGCGTCAGGCCTTGGGGAACTGCCGCGTCGTCGCCCGCGTGAAGGCCGAGCCGTGCCGGGCGACCCGACCGGGCGTCGAATTTTTTTACATTCGACCGGGTTCGGCTCCCCAGCTGCCTAGCTAACTCTCTGTTTTTTCAATGCCCATTCGACCTGGCCCGGGAATTGCATAGGTGTTGCCGACAGGTGGGGTGGCCGCGGAAAGGGGGCGAAGATGAGCAGGAAGTTGAAAGTCGGTTTTGGGATCGCCGGCGCGGCGATCGCTTTGGCACTGACCGGAACCTCGGCGCTTGCGGCACCGCTGCCGGCGGGCTGGACGTGCGTCGGAAACTGCGGCAGCAATAGTGCTCCCGACGGCGTCGTGACGCTGGCGCCGGGGTTCAGCACTTACGAGTGGATCTCGACGTCCGGCGGGCCGTCAGGCATCGGGAAACTGCCCGTCGCCGCTGACCAGACCGGGCAGGAAACCAACGGCTCGTTCGCGCAGACGCCGACGTTCACCGCCGCGGCCGGCGACAAGCTGAGCTTCTATTTCAACTACATCACCTCCGACGGGGCGCAATTCACCGAGTACGCCTGGGCCGGCTTGTTCCAGGGCACGAGCACCTTCAACTCGTACCTCTTCACCGCGCGGACCACGCCCAGCGGCGACACCGTGCCCGGCTTCGGGTTGCCGGGGCTGGGCGCGGGCGTGACGCTGACGCCGGCGTCGACGGCGATTATTCCGGGCGGCCCGGCCTTCTCGCCGCTTGGGGGGTCTTCCGGCGCATGCTATTCGTCCGGCTGCGGCTACACCGGCTGGATCAAGATGGACTACACGTTCACCACGGCGGGGACGTACTCGATTGGCTTCGGCGTGACGAATGCCCTGGACACTATCTTCGACTCCGCCTTCGCGTTCGCCGGCGTGTCGATCAACGACAATCCGATTACGCAAGTGCCCGAGCCGGCAACGCTGGCGCTGTTCGGCATCGGGTTGGCCGGGCTGGGCGCGCTGCGCCGGCGTCGCCAGGCCTAGCGCCGAAGCGCGGGTTCTTCTCTGAGGACGGCGCCGCGACTTCGCGGCGCCGTTTTCTTTTCCCGGCGATGGCGAAAGCGCCGTGCCGGACGCCCCAGCCTCACGCCGCTTTGCGCGCCGGCAACGTCTCGTGCAGCGGCTGGATCTTCTGCTCCTCCGCCGCCGACAGCACACGAATGCTCGGAAAGTAGCCCTGGTAGACGACGCCGTGCAGCTCGACCTTGTTCTGCACGCGCAGGTAGCGGATCAGATACTCGACGATGTTCTCGGTGATCAGTTGGCCGGGCACGAGCACCGGGATGCCGGGCGGATAGGGGACGATCTGGTCGGCGCAGATGCGCCCGACCAGGTTCGCGTTCGGCTGGTCGTTGTCGTCCAGCAGGGGCACCAGCTCGCCGCCGCAGTAATAGGCATCGCGCGGCAGGTACACGAGCTCGGTGAAGCCGGGAATGTCGGGCGTGCGGTACAGCCGCCGCGGGGCCCGCTTCTCGCGCGCGATGCGCATCAGCGCGTCGTACAGGCGCGAGCACTTGGAGCGCGTGGTGCCGATGGTCAGCAGCAGCGTGATGGTGTTGAAGGTGGATTTCTCGATCGTGATGTTGAAGCGCGAAAACAGCTCCTGCTGCAGCTCGTCCACCGTCAGCCCGCAGGAGGAAATGTCGACCGTAATCTTGGTCGGATCGAGCTGGATGCCGTCCTCCCGCACCTCCTCGGGCAGCAGGTCATCCAGCGTCAGCACGCGGAAGGCGCCGGTCGCGTTGATTTGCTCGCGCAGTTCGTCGGCCAGCATCAGCGTACGTTGCAGCAGCTTGTAGCCCTCCATCACGGCCTGTTTGCGGCTGACGTCCAGGCTCGCGATCAGGCTGTACATCGGGCTGGTCGACGTGTGCATGTTGAAGTTCTCGCGGAACAGATGTTCCTTGAAGTCGGCGTCGTTGACATGGATGAACGCCGCCTGCGAGAAAGCCGATAGCGTCTTGTGCGCGGACTGGGTGACGTAATCGGCGCCGGCTTCCAGCGCGGTCGGCCGCAGATCCGGGTGAAAGCGCGCGTGCGCGTACCAGGCCTCGTCGATCAGCACCTTGATCCTGCGCGCGTGCGCCGCCTCGATGATCGGCTTCAGGTCGTAGCGCAGGCCGTCGTAGGTGCAGGAGGTCAGGACGAGGAGCTGCGCATCCGGGTGCTCCTCGATCGCGCGCAGGATGGTCTTCTTCGGCACCGGGCCGAACACGCCGTACTTGTGGTTGACGCTGGAGTCCAGATACACGGGGCGCGCGCCCGAGAGCACCACGCCGTGATGGACGCTCTTGTGGCAGTTACGGTCGAGCAACAACTTCTCGCCCGGGGCGATCAGGGTCTGCAGGATGACCTTGTTGGCGGTGGAGGTGCCATTGGTGGCGAAAAAGGTCTTGCGCGCGCCGAATGCCTTGGCCGCCATCTGCTGCGCTTCGGCGATCACGCCGGTCGGCTCCATCAGTGAGTCAAGGGCCTTCACCGACACCGAGAGGTCGGCGTCGAACACGTGCTCGCCCATGAATTCGTAGAACTCGTTGACCCACGGGCTGCCGCGCAGCGAATCGCCCGAGGAATGCCCCGGTGTGTGCCAGGCGTCCTTGGCCGAGAGCACGTAGGCCCGCAGCGCGTCGTAAAACGGCGTGCGCGCGCGCTCGGCGATCTGCGCATTCAGGATGCGGTACATGCCGCGGTAGTCGCGCTCCTCGCGGTAAAAGTACCCGTCCACGGCCTCGGCGAACAGCGCGTCGACGACCTGGTCCTCCTTCTCCTTTTCGATCAGGATGTACAGGTCGAGCTCCGGCCGCAGGGCGGTGATCTTCTGCACCAGCTTCAGGGCCGTCATTTGCAGGCTGCGCGGCGCGTCGCGCCCGTTGGCGGGACGGCTGCCGGGGCGCCGGCCGCCCTCCTGCACCGCGTACAGCTTGTCGTCGACGATCACGATCTGCACGTCGCCGTCGCGCTCGATCAGTTGCAACCCTTCCTTGGCCGTCAGCGCGCCGATGAAGGTGATGCCGAACGGGTTGTCGAGGGTGCGCGCCGCGGCGTTCAGCCCCTTGAGCAGTTCTTTGAGGATCAGCGGCTCGTCGTTGATGACGAGCACCTTCGAGGTGGGTTTGTTCATGCGGCGGGCAGCGCAACCGGCAAGCGCGCTTTATGCGCGAAATGGCCGCATAACGCAAGGCGCGGGCCGCCGTTGACGGTCATCCCGAAGTCGCCGAAAGACGGTGGACGGCCACGCTTTCGTGCGCCTTGGCGGTGGCGCCGGCCCGATAAGATTCGGCCTGCGGCGCAGCGCGCCGCGCCGAGCCGCAAAGCACACGACACCGCCCCGCCATGTCCGACCCCCTCGCTCTCGCCCGCGCGCGTGTGCCGGCCGCTTCGGCGTCGCGCGAGCTGTTCATCCAGGGCATCACCGCGCGCGGTCGTCCTTTCCGTCCGAGCGACTGGGCCGAGCGGCTGTGCGGGGTGCTGGCGCCTTTTCGCCCGGGCGGCGTGCCGGCCGGCTCGGCGCCGATCGGCTACTCGCCCTACGCGCGGCCGGTGACCATCGGCGGGGTCAAATACGTGGTGGTCGACGAGCGCCTGCGCGACATCGAGCCGCGCGCGTGGGACTTCGTGATGAATTTCGCGCGCGACAACGAGCTGCCGGTGCTGGAGGCCTGTTCGCTGCCCGAGGTCTCGGGCCGATGAGTGCAGCGGGGGCGGCGGCCGCGCACGGCGGCCGCGCCAGTGCCGACGTCAGCGCGCCGTCAGGCCAGCGCCTTGATGGCGGCGGCCAGCCGGCTCTTGTGGCGGGCGGCCTTGTTCTTGTGGACGATGCCTTTGTCGGCGATCGAGTCGATCACGCGGGTCGCCTTGCGGAAAACCTCGGCGGCGGCGGTCTTGTCGCCGGCGGCGATCGCCTTGCGTACCGCTTTGATGGCCGTGCGCAGGCGCGAGCGCAACGCCATGTTGTGGGCGTTGCGTGCCTGCGCCTGACGCGCGCGTTTGCGGGCCTGCTTCGTGTTGGCCATGGTCGATCCGTACTGAGAGGGGAACGTCTCCGCGGCGCGCGCACGCGGCGGCGCCGGGATTTCGCGAAGGCGCGGACTATACCAGCGGGCCGACGGCCGAACAAACCCGCCGTCCAGACGCGATCGACGACCGCGAACGCCGGCCGGCGGCGTCGGCGCGGCCATGCCGGCTCGGCGAAGCGGTGGCACCGGGCGGGGTCGGCGTGAACCTGCTGCGCGCGGCCGCCACCGTCTCGGGGCTGACGCTCGCATCCCGCATCACCGGGCTTGCGCGCGATCTGCTGATCTCGCGCATCTTTGGCGTCAATGCGGCCACCGACGCCTTCAACGTGGCGTTCCGCATCCCAAACCTGCTGCGGCGCCTGTTCGCCGAGGGCGCGTTCCAGCAGGCCTTCGTGCCGATTCTTGCGGACGTGCGCGCGCGGGAGGGCGACGCCGGCACGCGGCTGCTGGTGGACCGCGTGGCCTCGGCCCTGTTCTGGACGCTGTTACTGGTTTCGCTGCTCGGGGTGCTGGCCGCGCCGGCGCTGGTCTGGGTGATCGCCACCGGACTGGCGCGCGATGCATCCGCCTTCGCGCTCGCCACGACCATGACTCGCTGGATGTTCCCCTACATCCTGTTCATGGCGCTGGTGGCACTCGCCGCCGGCATCCTGAACACGTTCAAGCGCTTCGCGGTGCCGGCCGTCACCCCGGTGCTGCTCAATGTGTCCTTCATCGCGGCCGCGCTGTGGGCGGCGCCGCACTTCGATCCGCCGATCCTGGCGCTCGCCGCAGCGGTGGTCGTTGGCGGCCTGCTGCAGCTGGCGCTGCAGGTGCCGGCGCTTGCCGCCATCGGCATGCTGCCGCGCCTCGGCGGCGTGCTGCAGGCCTTCCGCGATCCGGGGGTGCGCCGCATCCTGCGCTTGATGCTGCCGGCCGTGTTTGCGGTGTCCGTGGCGCAACTGTCGATCATCATCAACACCAACATCGCCTCGCGGCTTGCCACCGGCAGCGTCACCTGGCTGGCCTTCGCCGACCGGCTGATGGAGTTTCCGACCGCGCTGCTGGGGGTGGCGCTCGGCACGGTGCTCCTGCCGAATCTGTCGGCCGCTTACGCGGAGAACCGCCTCGCGGATTACCGCCGGCAGCTCGACTGGGGGCTGCGGCTGACGCTGCTGCTCGCCACGCCGGCGGCGCTGGGGCTGGGTCTGCTGGCGGAGGGACTGATCGCGGTGCTGTTCCAGGGCGGCCGTTTCACGTGGCACGACGTGCAACAGACGGCGCGGGCGGTGGTGGGTTACGCGGTCGGCCTGGTCGGGCTGATCGCGGTGAAGATCCTGGCACCCGGTTTCTACGCCCGCCAGGACGTCAAGACGCCGGTGCGCATCGCCGTGGGCGTGCTGGTCGCCACCCAGCTCGCCAACCTGGTGCTGGTGCCGTGGCTGGCGCACGCGGGGCTGGCGGTGTCGGTCGGTCTGGGAGCGTGCGCCAACGCGGCGTTCTTGTTCGTCGGCCTGCGCCGCGCCGGCCTATACGAGCCCCAACCGGGTTGGCGTGTTTTCCTGCTGAAGCTGCTGGCGGCGCTGGCGGTGCTGGCGCTCACCTTGGCGGCGGCGAATGCATGGATCGATTGGCAAGCGCTCGCCGGTCGCTGGCTGTTGCGCGCCGCGCTGCTGGCGGCGGCCATCGCCGCCGCGATGGCCGCCTACTTCGGCACGCTGTGGCTGCTCGGGTTCCGACCGCGCGATCTGGCGGTGCGCGGCTGAGGTCTACAGCAGCTTGAGCATCGCCTCGGCGCTGCTGACTTCGTACTGGCCGGGTTTCTCGACGTTGAGCGCCTTGACCACGCCGTCTTCGACCAGCATCGCGAAGCGCTGGCAGCGCACGCCCATGCCGCGCGCGGTCAGGTCGAACTCCAGCCCCAGCTTTTTCGTGTACTCGGCCGAGCCGTCGGCCATCATGCGGATCTTGCCGGTGGCCTTCTCGTCGCGCCCCCAGGCGCCCATCACGAAGGCATCGTTGACCGCCATGCACCAGATTTCGTCGATGCCCTTGGCCTTCAGCGCGTCATAGTGCTGCAGGTAGCTCGGCACGTGCTTGGCCGAGCAGGTCGGCGTGTAGGCGCCGGGCACGCCGAAGATGATGATGCGCTTGCCCTTGACCAGGTCGGCCACCTGGAAGGTGTTGGGGCCGACCGGGCAGCCGGCGGTCTCGACCTCGATGTACTCCTGCAGCGTGCCATCCGGCAGCCGCTGTCCAACCTGGATCGTCATCGGGACTCCCTCCTTTACTTCGGTTGCATGCGGATCGCGCCATCGAGGCGGATCGTCTCGCCGTTGAGCATGCCGTTTTCCAGGATCGCCTTGACCAGATGGGCGTACTCGGATGGCCGCCCCAGGCGCGGCGGAAACGGCACCTGCGCCGCCAGCGACTGCTGAATCTCCGCCGGCAGGCCGAGCATCATCGGGGTCTCGAAGAGGCCGGGCGCGATCGTCACCACGCGGATGCCGCTGCGCGCCAGGTCGCGCGCGATCGGCAGCGTCATGCCGACCACACCGCCCTTGGACGCGGCGTAGGCGGCCTGGCCGATCTGCCCATCGAAGGCCGCCACGGACGCTGTGTTGACGATCACGCCGCGCTCGCCGTCGGCGTTCGGCGCCTGTTTGGCCATCGCATCGGCCGCCAGCCGAATCATGTTGAAGGTGCCGATCAGATTGACCTGGATCACCCGCGTGAACGACTCCAGCCGGTGCGGACCGTCCTTGCCGACCGTCTTCTCGCCGAGTCCGATGCCGGCGCAGTTCACCAGACCGCGCAGCGCGCCGAGCGCCGCTGCGGCCGCCACCGCGGCCCGGCCGTCGGCCTCGCTGGTCACATCGCAGCGGACGAAGCGCGCGGCGCCGCTCAGTTCGCGCGCCAGCGCTTCGCCTTTGTCGGCCTGCACGTCGGCGATCACGACACGCCCGCCGGCTTCGGCCAGCATGCGGGTGGTGGCACCGCCGAGGCCGGAGGCGCCGCCGGTGACGATGAAGACGCTGTCCTTGATTTCCATCCGTCGCTCCTTGCCTGCGAAATCCCACGCCCGGCAGCATACTGCGGCAGCCCCGGGCGTGGGGCCTCTTAGCGCAGCGTCACCTCCACGCGGCGCGCCTCGCGGTCGTCCTCGCCGCCGAGCGTTTCCTGCGGTTTGGCGAGCACGATGCGCTCCTCGGCGATGCCGGCGGCGCGGAAGAAATCGCGCACCGAGTAGGCGCGCTGCTTGGCCAGCTCGGCATTGAAACTCGGATCGCCGGTCTTGTCGTGATAGCCGGCGATGACGATTTGCTTGGCGGTGTTGGCGCGCGCGGCGGCCACCAGCGGCGCGAGCTCCAGGCCCGATACCGCGGGCATGTGCGTCTCGCCGCTGCCGAAATAGACCTTCACGAAGGTCGCATCGCCGGCACGCGCGGCCGGTGCGCCCCCGGCGGGCGCGCTGGCGTGCGGCGCTCCCGCGGTGGCGGCGGCCGGCTTGCCGCCGTGCAGGGTGGCGATGATCGGCACGATCAGCAGCGCGACGATGTTGATGATTTTGATCAGCGGGTTGACGGCCGGGCCGGCGGTGTCCTTGTACGGATCGCCGACCGTATCGCCCGTGACCGCCGCCTTGTGCGCGTCCGAGCCTTTGCCGCCGTGGTGGCCTTCCTCGATGTATTTCTTGGCGTTGTCCCAGGCGCCGCCGCCGGTGGTCATGCTGATGGCGACGAACAGGCCGGTGACAATCGTGCCCATCAGCACGCCGCCGAGCGCCTCCGGACCCAGGATCACACCCACCAGGATCGGCACCAGCACGGGCAGCAGCGACGGGATCATCATCTCCTTGATCGCCGCGCTGGTCAGCATGTCCACCGCCTTGCTGTAATCGGGCTTGGCGGTGCGCTCCATGATGCCCTTGATCTCGCGGAACTGCCGCCGCACCTCCTCGACCACGCTGCCGGCGGCGCGACCGACCGCCTCCATGGCCATCGCGCCGAACAGGTACGGGATCAGACCGCCGATGAACAGCCCGATGATCACCTTGTGGTTGGAGAGATCGAAGGCCGCCTTGATGCCGGCCTGCTCCAGGCCGCCGGTGTAATCGGCGAACAGCACCAGCGCCGCCAGGCCGGCCGAGCCGATCGCGTACCCCTTAGTGACGGCCTTCGTCGTGTTGCCGACGGCGTCCAGCGGATCGGTGATGTTGCGCACCGCTTTCGGCAATTCGGCCATCTCGGCGATGCCGCCGGCGTTGTCGGTGATGGGGCCGTAGGCGTCCAGTGCGACGATGATGCCGGTCATCGACAGCATCGCGGTGGCGGCCACGGCGATGCCGTACAGGCCCGCCAGGTGGTAGGAGGCGAGGATGGCCGCGCAGATGGCGATCAGCGGCCAGGCGCAGGCCTTCATCGAGACGGCCAGCCCGGCGATGATGTTGGTGGCGTGACCGGTGGTGGAGGCTTGGGCGACGTAGCGCACGGGGCTGAACTGCGTGCCGGTGTAGTACTCGGTGATGTAGACGAGCGCCCCGGTGAGCGCCAGGCCCACTACCGCCGACAGATACAGGTTGAGGACGGTGACGCCGCCGCTCGCGGCCACGGGGCCGAGCAGCCAGCTCGTGACCGGATAGAACAGCACCAGCGCCAGCACGCCGGCAACGATCAGCCCGCGGTACAGGGCATTCATGATCTTGCCGCCCTCGCTGGCGCGCACGAAGAAGCAGCCGATGATGGAGGCGACGATCGAGGCGCCGGAGATCGCCAGCGGGTAGACGATGCCGGCGTCCGATCCCTTGAAGGCGAAGGCGCCGATCAGCATGGTGGCGACCACGGTCACCGCAAAGGTCTCGAACAGGTCGGCCGCCATGCC
>JANWUU010000210.1 GCA_025057735.1 Burkholderiaceae bacterium | reverse complement strand
CGCTCGCCGGCGAGCCGCGCGGGCGCGACGAGTTCGATCGCCGCCGGCGCGGCGAGCGCGACATCGTCGTCGTCATCGAGCGCGGTGCAAGGCGGGTCCATGCAGCACGGTCAATATAATCGGGCGCGTTCGTTCCTCGAGGCCGCTCATGATCCTTGGACAGCGCCGTCGACTTGCGTTCGCCTGGCTGACCGCCGTCGTCCTGACGGCCGCCGGCTGCGAGACCTTCGACCGCGACCCCACCGCCAAATGGGATGCCGACCGCCTGTACAAGGAGGCCAAGGACGAGATGATGGTCGGCAATTGGAAGCGCGCGCGCGAGCTGCTGGAAAAGCTCGAGGCGCGCTATCCGTTCGGCCGCCACGCCCAGCAGGCGCAGATCGAAATCGCCTACACCTACTACAAGGAGGGCGAGCCGGCGCAGGCCGTGTCCACGATCGATCGCTTCCTACGCCTGAACCCGAACCATCCGTACGCCGATTACGCCTACTTTCTGAAAGGGCTGTCGCTGTTCAGCGACGATCTGGGCATCCTCGGCCGACGCTTCCGCGACCCGAGCAGCCGCGACCCGAAGGCGATGCGCGAGGCGTTCGACGCCTACAAGGAACTGGTGACTCGCTTCCCGAACAGCCGCTACGCGGAGCCGGCCACCGCGCGCATGAACTACCTGGTCAACGCGCTGGCGCAGAGCGAGGTCAACGTCGCGCGCCATTATCTGCAACGGGGCGCCTACCTGGCAGCGGTGCAGCGCGCGCAGGCGGCGCTGCGCGACTACGGCGGCGCGCCCGCCGCCGAGGAGGCGCTGGCGATCCTGGTCAGGGCCTATGACGCCCTCGGCCTGCAGGATCTGCGCAACGACGCCGAGCGCGTGCTGCTCGCGAACTACCCGCAGAGCGCGTTCCTCAAGGGGCGCTGAGGCCGCGCCTTTCTCCTCGACACTGCCCGCACGCCTGGCCGCGCAGGAACGCGCAGGCTTGCGCCTCGCTGCGCGTGCGCTGAAACGGCGGCAAACTGGCGAGCACGGTGCGGCCGTAGGACTTCGTCAGCAGCCGTTCGTCCAGGATCATCAGCACGCCGCGGTCGCGCTCGTCGCGGATCAGGCGCCCGACGCCCTGCCGCAGCAGGGTCACCGCCTGCGGAAGCTGATACTCGAGGAAGGGGTTGCGGCCGAGCGCTCGCAGGCGCGCGATGCGCGCTTCCACCACCGGATCGTCCGGCGGCGCGAACGGCAGCTTGTCGATCACCACCAGCGACAGCGCTTCGCCGCGCACGTCGATGCCTTCCCAGAACGACACGCTGCCGACCAGGATCGCGTTGCCGGCCGCGCGGAACTGCTCCAGTAGCTGCCGCCGCGGCGCTGCGCCCTGCACGAGCAGCGGCAGGCCTGCCCGGTGCGCGCGCTCGCGCAGCCGCGCCGCCACGCGCTGCACCGCCCGCAGCGTCGTGCACAGGACGAAGGCGCGCCCGCCGCTGGCGGCGATCACCGGCCAGGCGCATTCGGCCACCCGCTCCGCAAAGTCCTGCGCCTGCGGCGACGGCATCCGCTCCGGCAGGTACAGCAGCCCCTGGCGCGTGTAATCAAAGGGGCTTTCCCAGCGCCGCGTCGTCGCCTGCGGCATGCCGATGTCGGCCAGAAAGCGGTCGAACCGGCCAGCCACGGTCAGGGTGGCCGAGGTGAAGATCCAGGCCTGCGCGCGCTGCGCGCGCAACCGCGCCAGCAGCGGTCCGGCCGCAAGCGGCGTGGCGTTGAAGCTGGCGCCTTGCGCACTGGCGCCGATCCAGCGCACGCTGTCGTCGGCAGCCGGATGCGGCTGCGGCCCGGCCGGATCGGCGATCGCGTCGATCCATTCGGCGATGCTCGCGCCAAGCCCCTCGGCGCGCGGGACCAGCGCGTCCAGCTCGGCGTCGCGGCCGCGATTGGCCTCCAGCGCCCGTTGCAGCGCCGCCACTGCCTCCGCGAGGGTGCCGAGCGCAGCACCGAGTGTGGTCCGCGCCGGCAGGCGGGCGAGCGCCACGCGCCCACCCGCCTGCAGCCCGGCTTCCGCCAGCGCGAGCCGCACCTGGCGCGCGGCCTGCTCGACGGCGCGCGTCAAATCCACCCAGGGGGCGCCATCGCGCGCCTTGGCGATGCCTAGGGCGCGGGCGTCGGCGGCCAGATCCTGCGTCTGCGCCAGTGAGAAGCCGGTGCCGAAGAAATCGGCGGCCAGCGCCGGAAGCTGATGCGCCTCGTCCAGGATCACCGTGTCGGCAGCGGGCAGGAAGTCGCCGATCGCATCGTCGCGCAGCGCCAGATCCGCCAAGACCAGGTGATGGTTGACGACCACCACGTCGGCTGCCTGCGCGCTGCGCCGCGCGCGATAGACGAAGCAGGCGTCGAAGTGGGCGCACTGCGCACCCAGGCAGTTGTCGCGCGTGGACGTGACCGCGTGCCACACCGGCGCTTCCTCCGGCACGCTGTCGAGTTCGGCGCGGTCGCCGGTGGCGCTGGCGCGCGCAAAGCGCCCGATGGCCCGCAAATGGGCGACCTCCTCGCGCGTCGTCAGCCGGCCCTCGGCCTCGGCACGCGCCAACCGCGCCAGACAGACGTAGTTCTGCCGGCCCTTGAGCAGTGCCACTTTCAGCTCCGGCGCCAGCAGCGCGCGCAGCAGCGCCAGGTCCTTGGTGAAGATCTGATCCTGCAGGGCCTTGGTGCCGGCGGCGACCAGCACCTTGCCGCCGGCGAGCAGCGCGGGCACGAGGTAGGCGAATGTCTTGCCCGTGCCGGTGCCGGCCTCAGCCACCAGGGTGCCGCGCTCGACGATGGTGTCGAACACCGCGAGCGCAAAGTCGATCTGCGCCGGCCGCGCCACGAAGCCGGGCACGGCACCGGCCAGCGCGCCCCCGGCGCCGAAGGCCCGCCGCACCGCGTCCCGTGCCCGCGCCAGCGCCTCGGAGCCGCCTGCCTTGCCTTCGTCGCTCACGCCGGAATGTCGGGCACCAGACGCATCTGCAGGCGCACGAGGGTGTCCTTGATCTGCAGCTTGCGCTTCTTCAGGCGTCGCAGCGTCAGTTCGTCCACGCCCGGCTGCGCGCTAAGGCGCGCGATCGCCTCGTCCAGATCGCGGTGCTCGATCTGCAGTTCGACGATGCGGCGTTTGATCGCGTCGGTATCCATCAGTGCAGAGACCGATGCTAACGCCGAAAGCGCCGCCAGTTCGACGTCTGGCGGCGCCGGCGGGCCGATTAGACTTGGCCGCAGCGCTCGACGGATCAGTTTCGCTTGTCCCGCTTCAAGGTCACCGCCTGCATTGCCGACCACATCGGCGACCGCCCCGACCAGCAGGACCGCGTGGCCCTGCTGACCAGCCGCCGCCATCCCGGCACGCTGATGGCCATCGTCGCCGACGGCATGGGCGGGCGCAGCGGCGGCCGCATGGCCTCCGACCAGGTCATCGCCACCGCCGAGAGTCTGTTCAATGAGCTGTCCGAGAAGGACGCCGGGCTGCGCGGACTGCTCGAGCAGATCGCCGCCGAAGCCCACACCGTGATCCGCCTGACCGCGCTGGCGAGCGAGAAGGAGCCGCACAGCACGATCGTGGCGCTGGTGGTAAAGAAGGATTACGCGATCTGGGGCCATGCCGGCGACAGCCGCCTGTATTTTTTCCGCGCCGGCAAGCTGGTGCACCGCACGCAGGATCACACCTATGCGGCCAAACTGCTGGCCGAGGGCAAGATGTCCGAGCAGGAACTGGCCGGCGGACGGTACCGCAACGTCCTGGTGAGCGCACTCGGCATCAACCGCGCGCCGCAACTGGAGTTCGGCGAGGCGAGCGACCTGCGCATCGGCGATGCCTTCCTGCTCGCCAGCGACGGCCTGTGGGCGTATTTCGAGGACCACGAACTCGGCTCGCTGCTGCACAGCCTGCCGCCGCGCGAGGCTTCCGAACACCTCGTCCGCATCGCGCGGGAGCGCGCGCAGGGGCGCGGCGACAACCTGGCGCTCGCCATCGTCAAGCTGGAAGCGCCGGAGCCGCGCCGCCGCCAGCCCACCGCCACCCTGTGGTTCGAGGGGGCACCGAGCACGCAGCCGGGCCCGGGCCGCAACCGGGCTTAGGCGCGCGCGCGACGCGTCCGCGGCGCGCCACCCGCTCACGGCGACGGCGGCGCGCCGCGCTGTTGCAGCATCCGCTCGCGTTCCTGCCGGCGCGCCTCGCGCCTGCGCGCGTTCTCCTTGCGCTCGGCTTCCTTGCGCTGCGCGTACTCGGCGGCGCGACGTTGCTTCTCTTCGTACGCCTGGCGGTTTGCCTCCCGCTGCGCCGGCGTCGGCTCCCGTGCGGCGAGGTCGCGTGCATGCTGCCGTTCGCGCGCTTCGGCGCGCGCCCGGTTGGCTGCCGCCTCCTCGGCGGTCGGCCCGCGCCGCGCCGGCGGCTCCTTCTCCGCGACGCCCGCCGCCGGGGGAGGCGAATCTGCCCTCGGCGTGGCGCGTGCGGCGCGCGCCTGCGCGTCCAGTTGGCGCTTGACGTCGCGCGCCTGAACCTCCACCTGCCGCACCTCGCGCAGCGCCGCCTCGCGCGCGCGGCGCGCTTCCTCGCGACATGGATTTTGCAGAAAGACCTGCTGGCACTGCTGCAGGCGGGCGCGGTACTCGCTTTCGATGCGCGCGCGCTCCTCGCGCGCCGCGCCAAGCGCCTGCGCGGCCTGCTCGGCATCCTGGATGGCGCCGGCCGGAAACCGCTGCGCGAGCGGGGTGGCCGCCAGCGGCGCCACCCAGCCGCTGAGCGCCAGCGCCAGCACGACCGCCCTCATGTCACGGCCGCCGGCTCACGGCGTGGCGCCTCCAGGTAGGCGCGCGACTGCATTTCGATCAAGCGCGAGGCGGTACGCTGGAACTCCGCCGCCAGCGCGCCGGCCGTATACAGCGCCTCGGGCGCAGCCTGCGCCGACAGGATCAGCTTCGCGCGCCGGTCGTACAGGACGTCCACCAGCCAGGTGAAGCGACGCGCCTCGGCCGCCTGCCCGGCCGACATGACTGGCACGTTCGACAGCAACACGGTGTGAAAGCGGGCGGCGATCTCCAGGTAGTCGTTCTGCGAGCGCGGCCCCCCGCACAGCACGGCGAAATCGAACCAGACCACGCCGCCGGCCCGGCGACGGGCGCGGATCTGGCGCGCCTCGATGGTCAGCACCGGGTCGTCGTCCTCGGTTTCGGCCAGACTGCGGAAGGCCGCCTCCAGGCGCGCCTCCGCCTCCGGTCCGAGCGGCGTCAGGTAGGCATCGATGCGTTCCATCGCCAGCCCGCGGTAATCGGTGCCGGCATCGACCTGCAGGACGTCCAGCCGCTCCTTCAGCAGCGCGATGGCCGGCAGGATACGGTCCCGGTGCAGGCCGTCCGGATAGAGATCATCGGGTCTGTAGTTGGAGGTCATCACGAAGCCGACGCCGAGGTCGAACAGCCGCGCCAGCAGCCGATAAAGGATCATCGCATCGGCGATGTCGGCAACGTGAAACTCGTCGAAGCAGATCAGCCGGTGGCGGCGCGCGATACGGCGCGCCACCACGTCGAGCGGATCCGGCGTGCCTTTGACGTCGTCCAGCTCGCGATGCACGCCGCGCATGAACTCATGGAAGTGCACCCGCGTCTTGCGGATCAGCGGCACCGCGGCGAAAAAGGCGTCCATCAGAAAGCTCTTGCCGCGGCCGACCCCGCCCCACAGGTAAACCCCGCGCGGGATCGGCGGCCGCCGCAGCAGGCGCGCGACCGCGTTGGAACGCTGCGCCTTGTAGGCGCGCCAGTCGGCATCCAGCTGCTGCAACCGCTGCGCCGCCGCCTGCTGCGCAGCGTCCAACCGGTAGCCGCGCGCGGCGAGCAGTTCGTCCAGGTGGCCGCGGAAGGTCATGGCCGGATCTCGAACGACGCCGCAGGCCGGGCCGGCACCGGGGGCTGCCGCGCCTCGCCAGGGGCCGCGCGCCGCATGCGCCGACTCAGAGGTTGAGCGTGCGCCGGTCCACCGCGAGAGCCGCTTCCTTGGTCGCCTCCGCCAGTGACGGGTGCGCGTGGCAGATGCGGGCGATGTCCTCGGCCGCCGCACGGAACTCCATCGCCATCACCGCCTCGGCGATCAGCTCGGAGACGAACGGGCCGATCATGTGCACGCCGAGCACTTCGTCGGTGGCGGCATCGGCGAGGATCTTCACGAAACCGGTGGTGTCGCCGAGCGCGCGCGCGCGGCCGTTGGCCATGAACGGAAACGTGCCCGCGCGATAGGCGCGGCCGCTTTCCTTGAGCCGCTGCTCGGTGGCCCCCACCCAGGCGATCTCGGGCGAGGTGTAGATGACCCAGGGAATGGTCTCGAAGTTGACGTGCGGATGCTGGCCGGCGATGCGTTCCGCCACCGCCACGCCCTCCTCCTCGGCCTTGTGCGCGAGCATCGGCCCGCGCACCACGTCGCCGATCGCCCACACGCCTGGCAGGTTGGTGCGGCACTGCGCGTCGACCACGATGTAGCCGCGCTCGTCGCGCGCCAGGCCGACCGCCTCGGCATTCAGCCCGTCGGTGTTCGGGATCCGTCCGATGGCGACGATCAGGCGGTCGCATTCGAGCTTGTGCGCCTTGCCGTCGCCGCCCTTCCAATCCACCCGCACTCCGCTGCGGCCGGTCTTGACCGCCTCCACCTGCGCGCCGAGCTCGATCTTCAGGCCCTGCTTGGCGAATACCTTCTGCGCCTCCCTGGCCACGTCCTGATCGGCCGCTGGCAGGAAGGTCGGCAGCGCTTCCAGTACCGTGACCTCGGCACCGAGACGCCGCCACACGCTGCCGAGCTCCAGCCCGATCACGCCGGCGCCGATGACGCCCAGCCGCCCCGGCACCATCGGGATGGCGAGCGCGCCATCGTTGGACAACACGAGTTTCTCGTCGAACGCCACGCCCGGCAGGGGGCGGGCGCGCGAGCCGGTGGCGACGATCACGTGTTGCGCGGTCAGCGTCTGCTCCGTCGGCGCCGACACCCGGATCGCATAGCCGGCGTCGCTGCGGCCGGCGAAGGCGCCGGTGCCGTGAAAAAACGCCACCTTGTTCTTCTTGAACAGATACAGGATGCCGTCGTTGTTCTGCGCGACCACCTTGTCCTTGCGCGCCAGCATCTTCGTCAGGTTGACGGCCGGCTCCTCGGCAAAGACGATGCCGTGCTCGGCGAAGTGGCGGACCGCGTGCTCGAAGTGCTCGGAGGACTGCAGCAGCGCCTTGGACGGGATGCAGCCGACGTTGGTGCACGTGCCGCCCGGGGCCGGCCCGCCCTTGGCGTTTGTCCACTGGTCAATGCAGGCGACCTTGAAGCCGAGCTGGGCGGCGCGGATGGCGGCGATGTAGCCGCCCGGACCGGCGCCGATGACCACGACGTCGAACGTTTGATTCATGCTTGTCTCGGACAGGGCGACGCGCGCGGGCTTGCGCTCAGAGATCCAGCAGCAGCCGCGCCGGATCTTCCAGCGCCTCCTTGATCGCCACCAGCGACAGCACCGCCTCGCGTCCGTCGATGATGCGGTGGTCGTAGGACAGCGCCAGGTAGTTGATCGGGCGGATCACGATCTGCCCGTTTTCCACCACTGGCCGCTCGCGCGTGGCGTGGATGCCGAGGATCGCGCTCTGCGGCGGGTTGATGATCGGGGTGGAAAGCATCGAGCCGAACACGCCGCCGTTGGAGATCGAGAACGTGCCGCCGGTCAGCTCCTCGATCGTCAGCTTGCCGTCGGCGGCGCGCTTGCCGAAATCGGCGATCTTCTTCTCGATGTCGGCGAAGCTCATCTGGTCGGCGTCGCGCAGGATCGGCACCACCAGTCCGCGCGGGCTGCCCACGGCGATGCCGATGTCGAAATAGCCGTGGTAGACGATGTCGTTGCCGTCCACCGAGGCGTTGATGATCGGGAACTTCTTCAGCGCCGCCACGGCGGCCTTCACGAAGAAGGACATGAAGCCGAGCTTGACTCCGTGCTCCTTCTCGAAGCGGTCCTTGTACTTGTTGCGCAGCTCGATCACCGGCTGCATGTTCACTTCGTTGAAGGTGGTCAAAATGGCCGCCGTCGACTGCGACTGCACCAGGCGTTCGGCCACGCGCTGGCGTAGCCGCGACATCGGCACCCGCTGTTCGGGACGACTGGCGAGGAAGGCGAGATCCACCGGCGCCTTCACCTCCGGCAGCGGCGCGCGCGCCGCTGGCGCAGCAGGCGGGGGCGCGCCGACGGGCCCCTTGGCGGCCGCCTGCTGCGCCGCCAGCACGTCGCCCTTGAGGATCCTGCCGTCGCGGCCGGTGCCGGTGACCTGTTCGGCGGCGATGCCCGCATCGGCCATGAGCTTCGCCGCCGCCGGCATCGCCTTGGCGAGCGCCCCCGTTGGGGCGGGGGCTGGGGCGGCCGCGGCAACCGGCGCTGCCGCGGGCGCGGGCTTGGGCGCAGGCGCCGG
>JANWUU010000185.1 GCA_025057735.1 Burkholderiaceae bacterium | reverse complement strand
GCCGGCGCGCCTCACGCCGATACAGCCAGGAGGCGGGCCAGGCCTTGGCCTCGCCATATTGCGCCCATTTCGCCGAATCGACGTCGCAGAAGTCGGCCACGAACGGCACGTCACCCTCCTGCAGCACGTACTGCGCCATGGCCGATGAGAAGACCAAGGCCTTGCGGATGCGCTGCTCCCGGACGACCCGGTGCACCCAGCGCGCGAGCGCTGCGTCGCGGTAGTACGGCAGGGTCAGCGCCTCGCCGCTCACCAGGCCGATGCCGCTGCGGACTCGCGCGCGCGCCGGCGCCAGTGTGGCGAAATAGGCGCCCGCCACTTGCCGTTCGAGCGCCGGGACGTGCTGGCGATCCTCCACGCGGTCGATGAAGGTGCCGAGGAAGACGCGGTAGTGCCGCGCGAGAAAGCGCAGCAGGTGGTAGGAACGGATCTTGTCGCCCTTGTTGGGCGGAAATGGAATGCGATGCGTCAGATAGAGCAGCGGCGCCACGGACGGTCACCCGAGCGCGCGCACGATCCACGGGCCGACCGCATTGACCAGCGGCCGCGGCAGCCGCCGCCAGGCAGCGATGAAGGCACGGTACTTCGGATTCGCCGGATTGTTCTGCGGTACCGCGTCGCGCTTCAGCAGCCGGTATTCGTACACCAGCGGCGTCGGCTCGAAGCCCCAGTTCTTTTTGAACGCGAACGGGCCGGTGTCGCGCTTGGAGCGACCGTAGTCAAACACCTGGTAGCCGCGCTCGCAGGCGCGCCGCAGCAACTCCCAGTACTTGAAATCGTTGGCCGCCAGGTCGCGCGCCTGCGGCACGTCGCCGGCGAAATACGACAGCACCTCGTCGCGAAAGTAAAAAGTGAGCACGCTGGAGACCGGCGTGCCGTCGGCCGCCTCGACCGTCAGCACCTCGCAATCGGCGCCGAACGTCGCCTGCAGGGCGGCGAAATACCGTTTCGGCAGCGGCGGCGTGCCGTGGCGGTGCACGTTGTCTGCGTACAGCGCAAAAAAGCGATCCACGCCGCCGTCGATCGTGCTGCGCAGGCCGCGGTCGATGCCCTTGCGCACCATCGCGCGCTGCTTGCGCGGGATGGCGAGCAGGTTCGCCTCCACCGTCGGCAGGATCGGCTTGCGGAACGAAAAATAGAGATCGTCCACGCGCGGCCAGTCGGGTTGCTGCGCCTGCCGATTGCGCAGCTCTAGATGCGCCACGCCCAGACCGCGCGCGGTCCACACGGCGGCATCGCGCAACACGGCCGCCGCCTCGTCGTCCCGCGCAGCGACCCCGCAGTGGGCGGCGAATGGCGCCGACACCAGCGCGTGGCCGAACAGCAGCGACTTGACTTCCACCAGCGGCAGCACGCCAACCACCTCACCGGCACGCTCGGCAAGCAGGTAATGCGTGCGATGCCGCAGGACCGACTCGTTGATGTCCTTCCAGCCGATGCGATGGAAGAACGTCGCCTGCGGGCAGTGGGTGACGAACTCCTCCCAGCGTGCGCGGTCGCCGTCGCGGTAACTGCGGACGGTCAGTTGTGCGGGCGCCGACAGCGGAGCGTCCAGCGGTTTCATCAGTGCACGGAGAACGCGCTCGTGACGGTGTCCCAGCGGAAATCGCTCAGCAGCCTCTTCAGCCGCGCCTCCGTGCGGTGCAGGTTCACGTAGTGGCGGAAGCGGGTCTTCAGGCCGACCCGGGCAACGCGCGGCTGCGCCGGGTCGATCTCCCAGGGATGCATGTAAAAAATGGCCGGGCGCCGCTCGCGCTCGTTGACCTGACGGATCAGCCAGCGCGAGACGCGGTAGGGCAGCAGCCGGAAGTACCCGCCGCCACCAGCCGGCACGTTGCGGCCGAAGACGACGGCCGTCGTCACCGGGATCTCGATAAGTCCATTGTCCAGACGGTGCGGCGTCCGCGGCGCGTCGGGAATGCCATAGTGATCATGGCGCACAGGGTAGACACTGGAGCTGTAGCGGTAGCCGGCGGCGGCGATCGCATCGAACGCCCACAGGTTGCCCTTGCCGATCGAGAAGCTCGGCGCCCGATAACCACGCACCGGGACGCCGGCCACGTCCTCCAGCACCGCCTTGGCGCGTTCGATGTCGGCCTTGAACTCGGCCGGGCTCTGCTCGTTGGCGCGCAGATGCGCATAGCCGTGGCTGGCGAGTTCATGCCCGGCTGCCACGATGCTGCGGACGACCCCTGGGTAACGCTGCGCGATCCAGCCGAGCGTGAAGAACGTCGCCCGCGCGCGGTGCTCCTGCAGCATCTGCAGCAGCCGCTCGACGTTGCGTTCGACGCGGCATGGCATCTGCTCCCAGCGCGCGCGGTCGATGTAGGGCGAAAGCGCCCAGACCTGAAAGTAATCCTCGACGTCGATCGTCAATGCGTTGACGATGCCTGTCGATGCCGCGATCGTGCTCATACGCTCGCCTTCGCTCGCCTCTGCAGCCAGTCACCGAGATGGCCCGCGATGCGCACGGCGCTGCGGCCATCCCACAGCTCCGGGATGCGGCCACGCTTGCCGCCGCCGCGCAGGATCTCATCGATGCATGTCAGGATCTTGGCGCGGTCCCGGCCCACCAGCGTGTTGGTGCCCTGCTCGATCGTGATCGGGCGCTCCGTGTTCGCGCGCATGGTCAGGCAGGGCACGCCGAGCGCGGTGGTTTCCTCCTGCACTCCGCCGGAGTCGGTCAGCACCACGGTGGCCCGCGCCAGCAGTCCGACCATCTCCAGATACCCCTGCGGCGGCAGACAGATCAGCCGCGGGTCGGCCAGGGCCGCCGTCAGGCCGGCGCGCTCGATGCTGGCGCGCGTGCGCGGATGAACCGGCCATACCAGCGGCAGGCGGGCGGCCACGGCGCGCAGGATGTCGAGCACCTCGGCCAGCGTCGCCGGATCGTCGACGTTCGACGGCCGGTGCAGGGTCACCACCCCGAAGCCGCGCGCATCGTGCAGGCGTGCCGGGTCCACTGCGGCGCGGCGCAGGGTGTCTTCCGGCGGCACCGCCTTCGGCAGCGCGGCGCGCAGCGAGTCGATCATGAGATTGCCGACGAATGCGATGCGTTCCGGCGCAATGCCCTCGCGCGCGAGGTTGGCGTGCGCCGAGCGTTCGGTCGTGTACAGCAGGTCCGCGAGTTGGTCCGTCAGGACGCGGTTGATCTCCTCCGGCATCGAGCGGTCGAAGCTGCGCAGACCAGCCTCCACATGGATGACCGCCACGCCTTTCTTGGCCGCCACCAAGCTGCAGGCGAGCGTCGAGTTGACGTCGCCGACGACCAGCACCGCCGACGGCTTCAGGTCGTCGACCACCGGCTCGAAGCGCTTCATCACCTCCGCGGTCTGCACCGCGTGCGAGGCAGAGCCGACCTCCAGATTGATGTCGGGTACCGGCAGCTCCAGGTCTTGAAACAGGCGGTCATTAAGCGCGTAGTCGTAGTGCTGGCCGGTATGCACGAGCACGGCCCGCGGCATCGACGGCTCGTCGGCGAAGGCGCGCAGCAGCGGCGCCATTTTCATGTAGTTGGGGCGCGCGCCGACCACGCACAGGACGGGCCCGATCAGCGGCTCGTGCAGCTTCATCCGCTCCTCGTCTGCCGCCCCGTCTTGCCCGGCCGCCGCTCGCCGCCCGCACCCGCGCGCAGCAGGTCCAGCACCTGGTTGATCGCCTTCTCCAGACGGTCCAGGCGCGCGTTGATCGAGGCCACCGCGAAGGGACGCACCACCGCCTCGGCGCGGGCGAC
>JANWUU010000145.1 GCA_025057735.1 Burkholderiaceae bacterium | reverse complement strand
GCCCGACTACCCGCCGGCGTTGCTGTCCTTCGGCCGCTATCTGGCGTTCGGTCTCATTGCCCTGCCGCTGGCGTTGGCGGACCGCGCGGCGCTCGCGCAGCTTTCGCGCGCCGACTGGCGCGAGGCGTTCAAGCTCGCGCTGATCGGCAACCTCGTTTACTACCTGTTCCTCGCCGCCGCGATTCAGCGCGCCGGCGGGCCGCTGCCGACGATGATCATCGGCACGCTGCCGGTGATGATCGCGATGGTGGCCAACTGGCGCAGCCGCCGGACCGGCAGCGGCGAGACGCCGCTGCCGTGGCGGCGCCTTGCGCCCTCGCTTGGGCTGATCGCCGCCAGCATCGCGCTGGTCAACCACGCCGAGCTTGAACGCCTGCGCGCGCAGGCTGACGCCGATCTCGGCCGCTATGCGATGGGCGCAATCCTGGCGGTGGGAGCGGTCCTCTGCTGGACCTGGTATCCGATCCGCAACGGCGAGTGGCTGCGCGCGCATCCGGACCGCAGCCCGCGCGGCTGGGCCACCGCCCAGGGACTGGCCACGCTGCCGCTTGCAGCCGCGGGCTACGCACTGGTCTGGCTGTGGTTTGGGGCGCGCGGCGATGCCTTTCCGATGCCGTTCGGCCCGCGGCCGCTCGTCTTCATCGCCCTGATGCTCGCCATCGGGCTGTGCGCGTCGTGGCTGGGCACGCTGTGTTGGAACGAGGCGAGCCAGCGCCTGCCGCCGGCGCTGGCCGGCCAACTGATCGTGTTCGAGACGCTGGCGGCGCTCGTCTATGCATTCGCGCTGCGCAGGCAGGCACCGGATGCACTGACATTGGCCGGCATCGTGCTGCTGGTGGTCGGAGTGCTGGCGGCGCTACGCACCGCAGAACGCGCCAGCGCGAAGCCACCGTCGGCGTCAAGCTGCGACCGCGCTGGTTGAAAATGGCGATGCGGACGGCGACCGCAAGCTCGATCAGGACGCGCCGTGCTTGCCCTCGCCTGCCGCGAACCGCTGCGCACCCTGCAGCGCCTCGCCGGCGGCAAGCGTCGCTTTACCGCGCCGGAACTCGTTGGCCAGCGCCTCGGGCAGCGGCAGCCCCGCCTGCTCGTAGACGCTCAAGCGGTCGTTGCGCAGGCAGACCGGCGGAAAGCGCGCGATCTGCGCCGCCAGCGCTTGTGCGGCTTCAAGCGCCTGCCCGTGCGGCACGACGCGGTTGGCAAGCCCGATGGCCAGTGCCTCCTGCGCATCGACCGGGCGGCCGGTAAGGATGAGATCGAGCGCGCGGCTGATGCCGATCAACCGGGGCAGCCGCACCGTGCCGCCGTCGATCAGCGGCACGCCGAAGCGGCGGCAGAAGATGCCGAAGACGGCAGTGTCCTCCATCACGCGCAGGTCGCACCACAGGGCCAGTTCCATGCCGCCGGCGACCGCATGGCCGGCGACGGCGGCGATCACGGGCTTTGTAAGCAGCAGCCGCGTCGGCCCCATCGGCGCGGTGCGCGCCATGTCGTCCTCCAGCGGATTGCCGCGGCCGAGGCCCTCGGCGAAGGCTTTCAGGTCGGCACCGGCACAGAAGGTGCCGCCAGCGCCGGCCAGCACCGCCACCTGAGCGTCCGGGTCGGCTTCGAAATCACGGAATGCTTGCGCGAGCGCCTCGGCGGTGGGGCCGTCGACCGCGTTTTTCACCGCCGGCCGGTCGATCAGCACGGTCGCGACCGGCCCCGCGCGCTCGATGCGCACCGTCATAGTTCCATGCGCAGCAGCGCGGCGGCGATCGTCTTGCCCAGGTTGTCGGAGCGCAGGTTGCGCGCCGCGTTGCCGGACAGCGCGCCATCCAGCACGATCTTGACGGCGAGCAGGTTGTCCAGCGGGTAGACGTGGGCGGCGGTGATCTGCAGCCAGGCGAAATGCGCGCGCACCCGCTCAGGCGTCAGCGCCTGCTTGATACGCGCGTAGCCGGCCTCGTCGTAGGCGAACACGCCGATGTCGGCGCGGTCGCCCTTGTCGCCGCTGCGCGCGTGCGCGATGTCGGCAAGCCTCATCCGACCTCCGTCAGTTCGACTTTCACGGCGCCCTCGATGAGCTCGCGCGCAGCAAGCGTGGGCCAGTGACCGAGCAACTGGCTGGCCGGCGCCATACCGTGGAAGCCGCCCATGTACGGCGGACCGGACAGCGCCAGCCATGGGAACAGCCGCGGAAACGCGTCCGCAACACGCTTCTCGCTCGCGCGTACCGCCATGCGCAGCCAGACCTCGTTCATCTCATGCACGTGCGACAGATCGGCATGCGGACCGAGGAAGGCGTTCACACCGAGGTATTCGACGCACAGCTCCTGCACCGGCAGTTTCTGCTCGCGCAGCTGTTCCTCGATCAGCGCCACGGTGGCCTGCGCCTTGCGGTAAGCATCCGGCCAGCAGAAACCGACCACGGCCTGCCCCATCCAGCCGTCCTCGTAGCCGGCGACGATCTTCAGCTTCGCCGG
>JANWUU010000129.1 GCA_025057735.1 Burkholderiaceae bacterium | reverse complement strand
GCCGAGGGCTGCGATCCAGTCGTCGATGACGCGCGGCGGGTAGCCGTGCCGCACGTGCGGCACCACACCGGCGCCCGGAAAATGCGCGTCCTGGATGAACTCGGCCAGCGCGGTGCGCAGCCGCGCATCGATCGTGTTGCGATAGGTCTCGATGGCTGCGGCGTCCGCGCTGGCGTAGCGCAGCAGTCCCTCCAGCGGCAGTTGCCAGGCGTGGCCGACGTGGAAGGTCGCCTGCGGCGCAAGCGCACCGGCCAGGGCGGCGGCGCGCAGTGCGGCGTCGGAGAAATCCGTCGCCACCAGGACCGTGGCATACGCCGCGGCGGCGCGCCGCACCAGCAGCACCGGGCAGGGGGCGAGACGCGCCAGCTTCTGCGCCGTGGTGCCGAGCAGCAGTTCGTGCACGCGGTGCTCGCCATGTGCGCCGATCACCAAAAGATCCGCACCGGCATCGGCCGCCGCGGCGGCGATCTCCGCCGGCGGGCGCCCGCTGCGCAGCACACCGCGGCAGGCGATGCCGTAGGTCTGCTGCACCCTGGCGGCCACAGCGTCGAGTTTCGCCCGCATGTCCGCTTCGACGCCGTGCGGGTCATACGGGGTAGGCCCGTGCAGGTACAAATCGGCGACCAGCGTCAGCGTGTCCTTCCACAGCGACACCGGCAACGCATGCACGAGCGTCAATTCCGCGCCGTGCTGCGCGGCCAAGCGCGCGGCGCGCGCCACCGCCAGTTCGGCAGCGGCGGAGAAATCGGTGGCGGCGACGAGGCGCCGCAGTGCGGTCGCGGGGGCCAAGGCGGCGGTCACGGTTCAGCCCTTCGGCGCGAACGTCTTCAGCAAGTCCAGCGGCAGCGGAAACAGCACGGTGGCGCCGCGATCGCCGGCGACCTGCGTCATCGTCTGCAGGTAGCGCAACTGCATCGCCTCGGGCTGGCGCGCCAGCATCTGCGCCGCCTCCAGCAGCGTGGCGGCGGCCTGCTTCTCGCCCTCGGCATGGATGATCTTGGCGCGCCGCTCGCGCTCGGCCTCAGCCTGGCGGGCGATCGCGCGCACCATCGATTCGTTCAGATCGACGTGCTTGATTTCGACGTTCGTGACCTTGACTCCCCAGGCATCGGTCTGCGCGTCCAGGATGCGCTGGATGTCGAGGTTCAGTTTCTCCCGCTCCGACAGCATCTCGTCCAGCTCGTGCTTGCCGAGCACCGCGCGCAGCGTGGTCTGCGCCAGTTGGCTGGTGGCGAGCAGGTACTTTTCGACCTGGATGATCGCCTTTTGCGGGTCGATCACGCGGAAATAAACGACCGCGTTCACCTTCACCGATACGTTGTCGCGCGAGATCACGTCTTGCGCCGGCACGTCCATCGTGACCACGCGCAGGTCGACCCGCTCCATCTGCATGATGCCCGGCAACACGATCACCAGCCCCGGGCCTTTGACGCGCCAGAAGCGGCCCAGCAGAAAAACCACGCCGCGCTCGTATTCGCGCAGCACGCGCAGCGACGAAAACAGCAGCGCGAGCAGAAAGAACAGTAGCGTGAGGAAGCCGAACTGCACCTCGAAGAACATCGCCGTCTCCCGTGTTTGCGTCCGAAACCGCCCTAGGATTCCTTCTCGACCGCCAGCGTCAGGCCGTCGATCGCGGTGACGCGCACGCGGTCGCCGGGGGCGAGCGGCTGCGCCGCGCGCACGCGCCAGCGTTCGCCGTCGATCAGCGCCCAGGTCTCGCCCCCTTCGATCGCGACCACCGGGCCGCGGGCGCCGACCAACTGCTCGCGGCCGGCCACCACCGGCCGTTGGCGGGCGCGCAGCATCAGCGTGCCGAAGGCGAAGATCGCCGCCGCGCTGGTGGTGGCGATCGCCACCAGCACCCACACCGGGATGCCGTAGCCGACCGCCTCCGGGTCGAACAGCATCAGACCGCCGACCACGAAGGCGATGATGCCGCCCACCCCCAGCACGCCGAAGCCGCCGATGAACACCTCGGCGATCATCAGCGCCGCACCCAGCAGCAGCAGCGCCACGCCGGCCCAGTTCACCGGCAGCAGCTGGAACGCATACAGGCCCAGCAGCAGCGCGATCGCACCGGCCACACCGGGCACCCCGAAGCCGGGGCTGGTGAATTCGACGAACAGGCCGTAGACGCCGATCATCATCAGCACCACCGCCACGGTGGGATTCGAAAGCACCGCCAGCAACCGGTTCTTCCAGTCCGGCTGCACGCGCTCCACCGGCGCGCCGGCCAGGGCGAGCTTCAGCTTGCCGGCGGCCATCATGACCTCGCGGCCGTCGATCTTCTTCAGCAGCGCCGGCACGTCGGCGGCGATCACATCGATCACCCCGCCTTTGAGGGCGTCTTCCGCCGGCAGGCTGCGCGCCTCGCGTACCGCGCGTTCGGCGAAATCCGCGTTGCGGTTGCGCAGTTGCGCCAGCGAGCGGATGTAGGCCGCCGCGTCGTTGATCGCTTTCTCGCTCATCGCATCGCGCGGCCCGGCAGGCGCCTCCTTGCCGTCCTTGTCGGCCTTCTTGCGCTCGTCGCGGGGGGCGCCCGGTGCGCCGGGCGCGCCGATCGCCACCGGGGTGGCCGCGCCCAAATTGGTGGCGGGCGCCATCGCCGCGATGTGACTCGCGTACAAAATGTAGGTGCCGGCGCTCGCCGCCCGCGCACCCTCGGGCGCCACGAAGGTCACGACCGGCACCGGCGAGGCCAGGATGTCCTTGATGATCGCGCGCATCGAGGTATCCAGGCCGCCGGGGGTGTCCAGCTCGATGACGACCAGCCGCGCGCCGCGCGCGCGCGCCTTCTCCAGCCCGCGATGGATGAAATCGGCGGTCGCCGGACCGATCACGCCATCGACCTGCAGCACGAGCACCGGCGCGGTCGCGTCCTTGCCGGCCGCCTTCTCGCCCTGCGCCAGCGCCAGCGACAGCGCCGCGAGCGCCAGGGTGCCGGCGATGACGGTGCGGGAGATCAGCGGGCGCATGTTCGATTCCAGCCGGCTCGCTCCCCCGCTCAGATGTGCACGACGCCACGGCGTCGCAGCCAGGCTTTCTCCGCCTCCACCGCCACGAACAGCGCGGCGGCGGCCAGCGCAATCAACCCCCACGTGCTGGGCGCCAAGGAAGCGGTGGCGAACGCCCATTGCAGCGGCGGTGCAAAGGTGAAGAGGCCTTGCAGCAGGATCAGCACGCCGGAAACTCCCAACGCCACGCGGTTGCCGGTCAGCGTGTCGCGCGCAAACGACGAGGCAATGAAGTGGCGCACATTGAAAAGGTACACGAGTTCCCCGATCACGATCATGTTGACCGTCGCTGTGCGCGCTGCCGCCAGCGAGCCACTGGCGCGCAGCTCCCACTCGAAGGCGGCGAATGCCGCCGCCACCATCAGCACGCTCACGTACACGATACGCGCCAGCAGGGCCGGCGTGATCAGCGGCTCGGCAGGCGCGCGCGGCGGCCGCGCCATCACCCCCGGTTCGGCCGGCTCGAAGGCAAGCGCCAGCGCCAGCGTCACGGTGGTCACCATGTTGACCCACAGGATCTGGGCGGCGGTGACCGGAATGGCCAGGCCGAGCAGCACCGCCAGCAAGATGACGCCCGCCTGACCGCCGTTGGTCGGCAAAATGAACAGCAGCGCCTTTTTGATGTTGTCGTAGATCACGCGCCCCTGCCGGACGGCGTTCGCGATCGTGGCGAAATTGTCGTCGGCGAGCACGATCGCCGCCGCTTCCTTGGCCGCGTCCGTGCCTTTCTTGCCCATCGCGACGCCGATGTCGGCGCGCTTCAGCGCGGGCGCATCGTTGGCGCCATCGCCGGTCATCGCCACGATCTCGCCGCGCCCCTGCAGCGCCATCACCAGCCGCAGCTTATGCTCGGGGCTGGCGCGCGCGACCACGTCGGTGCGCGCCAGGCGCGCGCCAAGCTGCGCCTCGTCCAGGCCATCGATTTCGCTGCCGCTCAGCGGCTCTCCGGGCGTCAGCCCCAGGCGCTTGGCCACCGCGGCGGCGGTGGCGGCGTGATCGCCGGTGATCATCTTGACCTGCACGCCGGCGCGTTGGCACTCGGCCACGGCCGCCACCGCCTCCGGCCGCGGCGGGTCGATCATCGCCGCCACGCCGAGCAGAGTGAAGCGCGGCGTCAGATCCGCCACCGACAACGCCGCGGTGCCGGCCGGAAAATCGGCCGCTGCTAGCGCCAGCACGCGGCAGCCGCCCTGCGCCGCCTGCGCGAGCGCCGCCTCCCAGCGTGCGGCGGCGAGCGGCGCCCCGCCGGCGTCCGTGCACAGCGCCAACACGCGCTCTGGCGCGCCCTTCAAGTACACGCGCGCATGGCCGCGATGATCGTGATGCAGGGTAGCCATCAACCGCAGCTGCGCATCAAATGGGATTTCGTCGGCGCGCGGGGCGGCGCGACGCTCGGACTCGGGATCCAGCCCCGCCTTCAGCGCCAGGGTCAGCAGCGCGCCCTCGGTCGGATCGCCGATCAACTGCCATTCGCCGTCGCGATGGCGCAGTTCGGCGTCGTTGCACAGCAGCGCACAGCGCGCGAATTCCGCAAGCTCCGCATCGGCCGCGGGATCGACCGGCCCGCCGTCGTGCGTAAAGCCTCCTTCGGGCGCGTAGCCGCTGCCGGATACCGACAGCGTGCGTGTCGGCAGGATCGCCTGCACGACGGTCATCTCGTTCTTCGTGAGCGTGCCGGTCTTGTCGGTCAGGATCACCGTGACCGAGCCGAGCGTCTCCACTGCCGGCAGCCGCCGCACGATCGCGTGGCGGCGCGCCATTTTCTGCGTGCCGATGGCCAGCGCAATCGTGACGATCGCCGGCAGCCCCTCAGGAATGGCCGCCACCGCCAGCCCGACCAGCGCGAGAAACAGCTCCACCGCACCGAAGCGCTGCACCAGCGTGCCGTAGGCGAACGCGGCCACGCTGCCGATGACAATGAACGCGGTGATGCGACGCGCGAAATGATCGAGTTTGCGCGCCAGCGGCGTCACCAGCTCCGGCACGCCCGACACCAGCGCGCCGATGCGTCCGAGCTCGGTGCGCGCCCCGGTGGCGACCACCACGCCGGTGCCTTGGCCGAACACCACCGTGGTGCCGGCGTACAGCATCGAGCTGCGCTCGGCCAGCGGTGCCTGCTGCGCCACCGCGTCCACGCCTTTGTCCACGGGCACCGATTCGCCGGTCAGCGGCGCCTCGTCGGCGCGCAGGTTGCGCGCGCGCAGCAGCCGCAGGTCGGCCGGCACGCGGTCGCCGGCGGTCAGCAGCACCACGTCGCCAGCGACCAGCTCGGCGGCGGCGATCTCGTGCCGCTCACCCGCGCGCAGCACGGTGGTGCGCGCCGCCAGCAGGCCCTGCAGCGCCTGCAGGGCGCGCTCGGCCTTGCCTTCCTGCAGGAAGCCGATCACGGCGTTGATCAGCACCACGCC
>JANWUU010000058.1 GCA_025057735.1 Burkholderiaceae bacterium | reverse complement strand
AGCTCCAGGTAATCGTCCCAGGTCATGCGCGCCTCGGGCTCGTGCGGGTTCTTCCACGACACCACGAACACCGTGTGACCCCGCTCGACGCAGTAGCGGACGAACGAGTTGTCCGGCTGCAGGTCGAGGATGTAGTACTTGTTGATGCAGGGCGGCACGATCACGAACGGGAGCCGGTGCACCTTCTCGGTCCGCGGTGCGTACTGCAGCAGCTGCATCAGCGCGTTCTCGTACACCACGCCGCCCTCGGTGGTGGCGACGTTGCGGCCGACCTCGAACGCGCTTTCGTCGGTCTGCGAGATCTTGCCGCGCGCCAGATCCCTGAGCAGATTGGCCACCCCCGCGGTCAGGCTCTCGCCCTTGGTTTCCAGCAGCCGCTTCTGCGCGCGCGGGTTCAGGGCCAGGAAGTTCGACGGCGCCGCCGCCTCGACCCATTGCTGGACGGCGAACTTGATGCGCCGCTTGGTCTTGCGGTCCGCCTCCACGCTGTCCGCCAGCTTGTTCATGAACTCGGCATTCAGCAGGTAGGCGCGCGCGTACAGCGAGGCGAGCGAGTTCTGCTGCCACGCCTCGTCGGCGAAACGCGGGTCCGGCAGCGGCTCGCTCAGCTTCTGCGGTGCCGTCAAAAAATCGCGCCACAGCGCGTTCATCCGCTCCACGTACGACTGCTGTAGCTCGAGCAGGCGCGCCGGCGACAGCGCCAGCGACGGCAGCGTCGGAATCGCTGCCTGCGCCTCGGTCCCTGCGGCGCCGCTCGCGCCCACCGCCGGCCGCGTTGCGGATCCCGGCTTCGTCGCCGCCGCGCGCGGCGCAGGTGCCGCTTTGGCTTTCGCCGTCGCCGAACCCGCAGCGCGCCGCGGTCGGCTGGCGGTGTCGTCCCCTCGGGCCATCGGTAGTCCTCCCGCGGCCATTCTGGACACCCATTCGCAGGCGGTCAAATGGCGGCTGCGCTCACGTCTCGATCCAGGTCAGGGCCGCGTGCCGGCCGGTGACGCGGTCGCGGCGGTAGCTGTAGAAGCGCTGCGGATCGCCGTAGGTACACCAATGGCCGCCGGACACCCGTTCGATGCCGACCTGCGCCAGCGCCATGCGGGCGAGGTGAAATAGATCGGCCCGGTACTTGTCCGCGCCGCACGGTTCGAACGCATCGACGGCCCGCGGCAGCCGCCGCCGCATCGCGGCCAGCACCTCTGCGCCGACCTCGAAGTGCCGCGGGCCGATCGCCGGCCCGAGGAACGCATACAGGTGCGCCGCCGGGTCGCGCAGACGCCGCCGCAGCGCCTGCACGGTGTTCTGGATCACGCCGGCGGCAAGCCCTCGCCAGCCCGCATGCGCGACTGCCACCCCACGGCCACCGGCATCGACGAGGATCACCGGCAGGCAATCGGCCACCAGCACCGCGCAGACCACTCCCGGCGTCGCGCAGACCGCAGCGTCGGCCTCCGGCGGTTGCAGCACGCGCTCGGCGTCCACCACGGCCGCTCCATGCACCTGACGCAGCCAGCGCGGTTCCGCAGGCAGCAGGGCGCGCAGCCGCGCGCGGTTTGCCTGCACGTCCTCGGCGCGGTCGCCGCTGTTGAGGCCCAGGTTCATGCCGCCGTCTTCACCCGCGCCCCAGGGACCGCGCGAGACGCCGCCCGCGCGGGTCGTGATCAAGGCGCGCACGCCGGGCACCGGCAGGGCCGGCACGATCCAGTCCGGATGCGGTGTCATTCGAACGCCCGTACGTCGCGCCCGCCGTCGAAGCCCAGCATCGTCATCAGGGCCTGCAGATCCTCGGGCGGCGCGCGGAACCATGCACGCGTGCGGCCGGTCTGCGGATGCCGCAGCGCCAGTCGGCAGGCGTGCAGCGCCTGGCGCGCCATGGCGGTCCAGGGCGAGCCGGCGCGGGCGGGCGGCCGCCCGCGGCGGTACAGCGGATCGCCCACCAGCGGCAGCCCGACCGACTCCAGATGCACGCGGATCTGGTGCGTGCGGCCGGTCTCCAGCCGGCAGGCAAGCCAGCTGAACGCCTGTCCGTCGATCTCCGCGACATCGATCAGCCGCCAATGCGTGCGCGCCTCGCGCGCCCCGCGCCCGCCGCCGGCCATGAAGCGCAGCGGGTGACGTGGATCGCGTCCGATCGGCGCGTCTACCGTGCCTGCTGGCGCCGCGCGCCCGTGCACGATCGCCCAGTATTCGCGCGTCACGCTGCGCGCCTGCAGTTGGCGCACCAGATCGACCTGGGCGGCGGCGGTGCGCGCCACGACCATCAG
>JANWUU010000424.1 GCA_025057735.1 Burkholderiaceae bacterium | reverse complement strand
GCCGGCCAGCACGCGGAGTACCTGCACAAACAGTTGGTCGATTACACGGTGCAGCCGAAGGCGAAAACGGCGGCGCGCGAAAACGCGGTGATGGCCGGCTTTGCGGCCACGCTGTCCGAGCAGGACCGCCGCAGTGTCGCCGCGTACTACGCCGCCCAGGCGCCGAAGCCGGGCTTCGCGAAGAACAAGGAGACCTTGGAGCTGGCGCAGCGCATCTATCGCGCCGGGATTCCGGAACGGGCGGTGCCGGCCTGCTCCGGCTGTCACGGGCCGAACGGCGCCGGCATCCCGATCCAGTATCCGCGCCTCTCCGGCCAGCACGCCGAATACACGGAAGCCCAACTGAAGGCGTTCCGCGACGGCACCCGACGCAACAGCGAACCGATGCAGCAGATCGCCGCGCGCCTGTCGGAGCGGGAAATGAAGGCGCTGGCGGACTACCTGGCCGGCCTGCGTTAATCGGACTCGGGCGCGGACCCGAAGACGTCGTTGCCCTGTTGGCTGACGCGCACGAAGGTGGTGCGCTTGGACAGCTCTTTCAGGCGCCGCGCCCCCACATAGGTGCAGGCCGAGCGCAGACCGCCGAGGATCTCCTGCACGGTGTCGGCCACCGGCCCGCGGTAGGGCACCAGCACCTCCTTGCCCTCGGCAGCGCGGTATTCGGCCACGCCGCCCGCGTATTTCTCCATCGCCGCTTTCGAACTCATGCCGTAGAAGCGCCTGAACTTGGCGCCGCTGCGCTCGACCAGCTCGCCGCCGGACTCGTCGTGGCCGGCGAACATGCCGCCGAGCATGACGAAATCGGCGCCGCCGCCGAAGGCCTTGGCCACGTCGCCTGGCACCGTACAGCCGCCATCGGCGCAGATGTGCCCGCCGAGGCCGTGCGCGGCGTCGGCGCATTCGATGATGGCCGACAGCTGCGGGTAGCCCACGCCGGTCATGCGGCGGGTGGTGCAGACCGACCCGGGGCCAATGCCGACCTTGACGATGTCGGCGCCCGAGAGGATGAGCTGCTCGGTCATCTCGCCGGTGACGACGTTGCCGGCCATGATGACGAGCTGGGGGTACTCGGTGCGGATCTTCTGCACGAAGGCGGCGAAGTTCTCGTGGTAGCCGTTGGCGACATCGATGCAGACGTACTGCAGCGCGTCGCCGCAGGCGGCCATCACGTGGCGGAACTTGTCCTCGTCCGCACGCTGGATGCCCATCGAATAAAACGCCGCCGACTTGCGCTGCAGCGCGCGAAAGAACGCGACGTACTGCTCGACCGCGTAATGCTTGTGCAACGCCGTCGACAGGCCGAAGCGATCCAGCGCGCGCGCCATCTCGAACGTACCGGTCGTATCCATGTTGGCGGCGATGATCGGGATGCCCTTGTAGGCCGCGCGGCCGTGGCGGAACGCGAACTCGCGCGTGATGTCGACCTCGGCGCGCGAGGTCAGGGTGGAGCGCTTCGGCCGGATCAGCACGTCCTTGAAGTCCAGTTTCACCTCGTGATCGATGTGCATGCCGACCTCCCGACTTGCCCGTCTGGAACCCGCGGGCGCAGCCGGTAGCAACGCTGTGTAAAAACCGCGCCCGCTGGCCGGGCATTGTAGGAGCGGTCGCGCGTAAGCTTGCGTGCGGCGTCCGTCACGCAACGGGACCAGGAGCAGCGCCGATGTCGATGTACCGCCCACCTGCAATTGCCCCCTCGGAGATCACGCCGCGCGCGGTCTGGGCGCGGCGACGCGAGTTCGTGCGGGCGGCGCTCGCCGCCGGGCTGATCGCCGCCGCCCTGCCGGCGCGCGCGCAGAATCCAGGCGCGCAGAAGCTGACCACCCGCCCGGGCCCATTTTCCACCCCGGAGAAGCCGACGCCGTACAAGCTGTTGACCACCTATTGCAACTTCTACGAGTTCGGCACCGACAAGGAGGATCCGGCGCGGCTGGCACCGCGCTCGCTGCGCACGCGCCCCTGGCAGGTGATCGTCGACGGCGCGGTGCACCGCCCGCGCACGTTCGACATCGACGACCTGCTGAAGCTCGCGCCGCTGGAGGAGCGCGTCTACCGGCTGCGCTGTGTGGAGGCCTGGTCCGCGGTCGTGCCATGGGTCGGCTATCCGCTGTCGGAGCTGATCAAGCGCGTGGAGCCGACCGGCAGTGCGAAGTTCGTCGAGTTCACCACGCTGGCCGATCCGAAGCAGATGCCAGGCCTGTCTTCGGACGTGATCGAGTGGCCCTACACCGAGGGGCTGCGCATGGACGAGGCGATGCATCCGCTGACGCTGCTGACCTTCGGCCTGTACGGCGAGGTGCTGCCGCCGCAAAACGGCGCGCCGCTGCGCATCGTGGTGCCGTGGAAATACGGGTTCAAGAGCGCGAAATCGCTGGTGCGCATCCGCTTCGTCGAGCAGCAGCCGGTCAACAGCTGGCAGAAAGCGGCGCCGCACGAATACGGCTTCTACGCGAACGTCACTCCGCAAGTCGATCATCCGCGCTTGAGCCAGGCCACCCCGCGGCGGCTGGGCGAAGACGCTGTTTTCACCCGCCGCCGTCCCACG
>JANWUU010000367.1 GCA_025057735.1 Burkholderiaceae bacterium | reverse complement strand
TCGATCACGGGCAGCGCGGCGGCGTGAAAGTGAACGAAGGAGGGTTCGATGTCTTCCGCTTCGCGCGGCAGCGCGACCCAGGTCTGCACGCCGTGCAGCGGCGCAGGGCGCCCGCGCACATCGGCGGGCGTGCGCTCGCTGTGGACGATGCCGCGGCCGGCGGTCATCCAGTTGACGTCGCCCGGTTCGATCCGCTGCACGCAGCCGAGCGAGTCGCGATGCATCAGCGCGCCCTCGAACAAGTAGGTCACGGTGGCCAGACCGATGTGCGGATGCGGCCGCACGTCCATGGCCTGCCCCGGGGCGAGCACCGCCGGGCCGATGTGATCGACGAAAACGAACGGCCCGACGGCGCGGCGCGTCGCCTGCGGCAGCAGCCGCGCGACCGGCAGCCCGCCGATATCGGTGGCGCGCCCGCGCAGGATCTGCTCGATCGGCATGTGGCCGATTATGCGCGCCGAGCGCCTGCGCCGCGTGCGGGGCGCGGGCCCGCGCGGCGTAGGCCTCAGTGCACGACCCAGGCGAGCAGCGCCGCCGAAAGCAGCCACCAGTAGGCGGCACGCGCCTCGACGCGGCGCATGCGGCCGGCGGCGGCCAAGGCATCTTCGCCGCCCTGCGCCAGCTCGGCCCGCAACCGCGGCTCGGTCGCCAGGAATTCGAGCCACTTGTCCTCGGCGACAGGGGTGTGCGCGCCGGCCTCGCTCATCGTCTCCTCCGTTTCGTCGTTCGCGTCGAGCGGCGCGCATCGTGCCGCCGCAGCGCCCGCGCCGGCAACGGAAAATCCGACGGTCGCCTATGCCAAGAACAGGCGGTAGGCCGGATTGGCGCTTTCGTCCCAGTGACGGTAACCGAGGGTGGCGAGGAATTCGCGGAACTGGCGTTTTTCGTTCGGCGGCACCTGGATGCCGACCACGATGCGGCCGTAGTCGGCGCCCTGGTTGCGGTAGTGAAACAGGGAGATGTTCCAGTTCGGCGACATGCTGTCGAGGAACCGCATCAGCGCCCCCGGCCGCTCCGGGAACTCGAAGCGGTACAGCAGCTCGTTTTCCGCCAGCGGCGAGCGGCCGCCGATCATGTGCCGCAGGTGCAGCTTGGCGAACTCGTCGTCGGTCAGGTCGAGCGTCGGAAAGCCGGCGCGCTCGAAGGTGCTTGCCAGCATCGCCGCATCGGCGGGCTCGAAGATCTGCAGGCCGACGAAGATGTGCGCGACTTTGGCATCCGAGATGCGGTAGTTGAACTCGGTGACGTTGCGGTTGCCGACCAGCGCGCAGAAGCGGCGGAACGAGCCGCGCTCCTCGGGGATGGTGACCGCGAACACCGCCTCGCGCCGCTCGCCGATCTCGGCGCGCTCGGCCACGAAACGCAGGCGGTCGAAGTTCATGTTCGCCCCGCTCGCCACCGCGACCAGCGTCGTGTGCCGCGGTTGCTCGCGCTCCACGTAGGCCTTGACCCCGGCGACCGCGAGCGCCCCGGCCGGCTCCAGGATCGAGCGCGTGTCCTGGAACACGTCCTTGATCGCGGCGCAGAGGGCGTCGGTGTCGACGGTGATCACCTCATCGACGAACTGCCGGCACAGGCGGAATGTCTCCTCGCCGACCATGCGCACGGCGGTGCCGTCGGAAAAAAGCCCCACGTCGTGCAACTGCGTGCGCCGGCCCGCCTCGAGCGAGCGCTTCATCGCATCGGAATCCTCCGTCTGCACGCCGATGATGCGGATCTCCGGCCGCAGCGCCTTGACGTAGGCGGCGATGCCGGAGATGAGCCCGCCGCCGCCCACCGGCACGAAGATCGCGGACAGCGGCCCGTGCTCGGCCGGATGGTGCTGGCGCAGGATCTCCATGCCGATCGTGCCCTGACCGGCGATCACGTCCGGATCGTCGAACGGATGCACGAACGTGTATTGGTTGCGCGCCTGCAGCGCGAGCGCATGGGCGTAGGCGTCCGAGTACGAGTCGCCGTGCAGCACCACCTCGGCGCCGCGCGCGCGCACCGCGTCGACCTTCACCTGCGGTGTCGTCACCGGCATCACGATGGTGGCGCGACAGGAAAGCTTTTGCGCCGCCAGCGCCACGCCCTGCGCGTGATTGCCGGCGCTGGCGGCGATCACGCCGCGCTTCAGCGCTTCGGCCGGCAGATGCACCATCTTGTTGTAGGCGCCGCGCAGCTTGAAGGAGAACACCGGCTGCAGGTCCTCGCGCTTCAGCAGCACGCGGTTGCCGAGTCGCTCGGTCAGCTGCGGCGCGTCCTCCAGCGGCGATTCGATCGCCACGTCGTAGACGCGCGCGTTCAAAATGCGGCGCAGATATTCTTGGGCTGGCATGGCCCGTTCTCCCTCGGATCAGCGGCCCGGCGCCGTCGTTCGAAAGAAGTGCGCCGGGCGGACGGACGCAAGTCCGACTCGGCGCCGACTCTAGCAGCCGCCCGCGCGGCACCCCGCCACGCTGCATGTCCAGCCAATCAGCTGCGCCGCGCCGGCACAAGCAGAGCCCGATACACCGGATTGCGTTCGCGCATCGACTCCTGGAAGGGCAAGGGTAACGCGGCCGCGGCACGGCCCAGCCAGGCCCGCGCACCATCCAGCACCAGGCGCGCTTCGGCGCTCTGCCCCGTGCCCTGCAGCACGCCCGCCGCGCGCAGCGCGATGTCCGGCAAGGATAGGTCGTCCGTGCTGTAACCGTCCGTGAGCACCAGCGCGGCCCGCGCGTCGGCCAGGGCTGCCTCGAGATCGCCGGCGGCCGCGTGTAGCCCGGCGCGGCGCGCGAGCGCGCTCGCTTCCAGGCCGCGATAGCCGCAGCGCTGCGCTTCGGCCAGCGCCTGCCCGATGCGCGCGTCGCGTGCCGCGCCGCTGACGAGCGACGACTCCAGCAGCCGCGCCGCCACCGCGTAGTAGTGAGGCATCGGCAGGTCGCACTCCACAGCCGCCCGGTCGACGCCCGCCACGGCCAAGTGCAGGTCGAGCAGGCGCAGCCCAACCGCCCCCCAGTCCGACTGCAGCGCACGCGCGCGCTCCCGGTCCTGCAGTGCGCGCGCCGGCTGGCCGAGGTCAAGCCACAGCCGCGCGCGGTCGACGTACACCGAGGCCAGCTTGCCGGGCGAGCGCTCGCCGATCTCCGCGATCAGCGCGTCGAACAGCGCCAGCGCCTCGGCGTACCGGCCGAGCAGCTGCAGCGCCCACACCTTCATCCACGCGTTGGCGTGGCCCGAACCCTTCAGTTCATCGTGCGCGGCACGCAGCGCATCGGAGCGCGCCAGCCGCGCCAGCGCGCCCTGCGGGTCGTGCAGCTGCAGGCGCGCCTGCGCCGCGTTGGCGAGCGCCACCACCTGCACCTGCGGGTGATCGGCCGCCTGGCGCGCCGCCTCGTCGAACAGGTCGCCCGCCTCGCGCGTGCGGCCGGCGCGCGCCAGCACGTAGGCGCACTTTCCGAGCAGGTTGCAGCGCTGCCGCGTGTCGGCCACCGCCGCCACGTCGCCGAGGACGGCGTCCACGCCGCGCGCCGCAAGGTCCCGTTCACCGGTCATCTCCTGCAGGACCGCCGCCGTCACCCGCGCCTCCAGCAGCAGCATCGACTCGCCTGACGCTTCGGCCAGCTGCGCGGCCCGCTCGGCGGCGGCGCGGCCATCCTCCAGGTGCTCGCCGCGATGCATCCGCAGCTCGGCGCGTTCCAGCAGCGCCGCGACGCGCTGTGCCGGCGTGTCCGCGAGCTGCTCCAGCCGCTCGACCAGCGACAGCAGCGAGCGGTCCGTATCGACGACGAGCCGCAGCGCGAGCACTTCGGTCAGCGTGTCGAACGCCGTCGCCTGCAGTCCCT
>JANWUU010000380.1 GCA_025057735.1 Burkholderiaceae bacterium | reverse complement strand
TCGACGACCTGCGGCTGTTCTTCGACGGCGACCTGCGTTTCCTGCGCCAGTTCAACTGAGGGTGGCCCGATGCAGTTTTCCGAAGCGTGGCTGCGCGCGTATGTCGATCCGCCGATCGGCAGCGAGGAACTCGCCGCGCGGCTGACGATGGCCGGCCTCGAGGTCGAGGCGGTGGAACCGGTGGCGCCGCCGTTTGCCGGCGTGGTGGTGGCGCAGGTTCTGCGGGTCGATTCGCACCCCAATGCGGACAGGCTGCGCGTGTGCGAGGTCGATGCTGGCCAGGGGGCGCCGCTGCGCATCGTCTGCGGCGCACCGAACGTATCTGCGGGAGCGCGCGTGCCCTGCGCCCTGCCAGGGGCGACGCTGCCCGGGGGCGTGACGATCAAGGCCACGGCCGTGCGGGGCGTCGATTCACACGGCATGCTGTGCTCGGCGCGCGAGCTCGGATTGGCGGACGATCACGGAGGGCTGCTGCTGTTGCCTGCCGACGCCCCGGTCGGGACCGACCTGCGCCGTTACCTGGAGCTCGACGACCGCCGTGTCACGATCAAGCTGACGCCCAACCGGGGAGACTGTCTGAGCGTGCTCGGTGTGGCGCGCGAGGTGGCGGCGATCACCGGGGCGCCGCTGCGCATGCCCTCGTTTGCCGCGGTGGCCCCGACATTGCAGGAGCGGCTGCCGGTGCAGGTGCTGGCGCCGGACCTGTGCGGGCGCTTTTCCGGGCGGATCATTCGGGGGCTGAACGCGGCCGCCGAGACGCCCGCATGGATGAAGCGGCGGCTGGAACGCAGCGGCCAGCGGCCGATCTCGGCGCTGGTCGATATCTCGAACTACGTGATGCTGGAGCTGGGCCGACCGTCGCACGTGTTCGATCTGGCCAAAATCGAAGGCGGGCTCGAGGTCCGCTGGGGCCGGCGCGGCGAGTCGCTCGTCCTGCTGAACGGGCAGCGGGTGGAGGTGGACGACGCAGTGGGCGTCATCGCCGACGCGCGCGGCGTAGAGTCGCTCGCCGGCATCATGGGGGGCGAGGCGACCGCCGTCACGCTGCAGACGCGCGACGTCTACGTGGAGGCCGCGTTCTGGTGGCCGACGGCGATCCAGGGACGGGCGCGCCGCTTCAACTTCGCCACCGAGGCGGCCCACCGATTCGAGCGCGGCGTCGACTATGCCTCCACCGTCGAGCACCTCGAGTATCTGACGCGGCTGATCGTGGACATCTGCGGCACGGCACAGACACGCATCGGACCGGTGGACGATCACGTCACGGGTCTGCCGCCACGGCGGCCGGTGCGCATGCGCATCGATCGGTGCCGCAAGGTCATCGGCGCCGACGTGACGGCGCACGAGATGGAGGCGCTGTTCGCGCGACTCGGCCTGGCGGCACGCCGCGAAGACGACGCGCTGGTGGTCACGCCGCCGCCCTACCGCTTCGATCTGGAAATCGAGGAGGACCTGATCGAGGAGGTGGCCCGTTTGTGGGGCTACGAGCGCATACCGGCGGCGGCGCCACTCGCCCGCACGACCATGCGGGGACGCTCGGAGACGCGCCGCGGGCCGCACGCGCTGCGCCAGGCGATGGTGCAGCTCGGCTATCAGGAGCTCGTGAATTTCTCCTTCGTCGAGCCGGTCTGGGAGGCCGACTTCGCAGGCAACGCGGATCCCATCCGCGTACTCAACCCGATCGCCAGCCAGATGAGCGTGATGCGTTCGTCGTTGCTCGGCGGGCTGGTGGCGGCGCTGCGTTTCAACCTGAACCGGCAGGCCAGCCGCGTGCGCGTGTTCGAGCTGGGGCGCGTCTTCGCGCGCGACCCGGCGCAGGCGGAAGGACCGTTGCAGGTGGCCGGCATCGCGCAGCCGTTGCGGCTGGCGGCGCTGGCCTACGGTCCGGCGGAGGACGAGCAGTGGGGTGTGCCGCCGCGGCCGGTCGATTTTTTCGACGTCAAGGGGGACCTGGAGCGCCTGCTTGCGGGCGGCGCGGCGCGCTTCGAGGCGGCGACGCATCCGGCCTGCCATCCGGGACGTTGCGCGCGGATCCTGGTCGACGGGCGGACGGTCGGCGTGATCGGCGAGCTGCACCCGCGCTGGCAGCAGAAGTACGAGTTGCCGCAGCCGCCCGTGCTGTTCGAGGTGGAGGTGGAGCCGCTGTGCGAGGTCGCCCTGCCGCGTTTCACGCCGGTGCCGAAAGCGCCGGCCATTTTCCGCGACGTCGCGTTCTGGATCGATGCGGCCGTGCCGGTGCAGCGGGTGCTGGACACGGTGGCCGACCTGCAGCGCACCGAGCCGCGCCTCGCCTGCCTGCGCGACATCCGTCTGTTCGACGTCTACCGCGGCCCGGATTCGAGCAAAGTCGCGCAAGCGGCCGCTAACGCCTTGTTAACTAAGGAAAAGAGCCTTGCCTTCCGCTGTGTTCTGCAAGATACTGAAAAGACGTTGAGCGACGCGGAAGCGGACGATGCCGTCGCCGCGCTCGTCGCCGGAATCGAGGCGCGGCTGGCGGCGAGACTGCGGCAGTAGGGCGATGCAGGCCGAAGAACAAATGACCGCATTCAAGTTCCCCGACCTGCCGGCCGCCGCGAACGGCGCGCATGCCGCCGGCGAAAAGACCGCACGCACCGTGACGAAGGCCGAACTCGCCGACGCCCTGTTCGAGCGGCTCGGGCTGAACAAGCGCGAAGCGAAGGAAATGGTGGACAGCTTCTTCGACGAGATCCGCCAGGCGCTGGAGCGCGGCGAGGCGGTCAAGCTGTCCGGTTTCGGCAACTTCCTGCTGCGCGACAAGCCGCAGCGTCCCGGCCGCAATCCCAAGACCGGCGAGGAGATCGCGATCACCGCGCGCCGCGTGGTGACGTTTCACGCCAGCGAGAAACTGAAGTCTGCGGTCACGCAGCCGCCCGAGGCACGCTGAGCGCGGCGGCGAACGCTGAAGCGGTGCCTGCGGCGACGGTCAGCCGAGCGTTCCGATGCAGAGCCGATCTGACGGTCCGGACAAACTGCCGCCGATCCCGCCGAAGCGCTACTTCACGATCGGCGAGGTGAGCGAGCTGTGCGGCGTCAAGCCTCACGTGCTGCGCTACTGGGAGCAGGAGTTCACGCAGCTGCGCCCGATCAAGCGCAACGGCAACCGGCGCTACTACCAGCATCACGAGGTGCTGCTGGTGCGGCGCATCCGCGAGCTGCTCTATGAGCAGCGCTTCACGATCAGCGGCGCGCGCAACCGCCTGGAGGCGGCCGAACGCGAGCAGCGCGAGGGCCGCGCGGTGGACGTGGCGGCGCTGCGCCTCGAACTGCAGCAGATCCGGGAGCTGCTCGCAGCGCGCTGAGGCCGGCGGCGCTGTGTAAAATCCGCCCGGATCGGGGCGTAGCGCAGCCTGGTAGCGCACTTGCATGGGGTGCAAGGGGTCGCGAGTTCGAATCCCGCCGCCCCGACCAACGACAACGCCGAAGCCGATGCGCGCGTCGCGCCGCCGGCTCTCGCACCGATGCGGATCCTCGTTTCGAACGACGACGGCTATCTGGCGCCGGGCCTCGCGGCCCTGGTCGAGGCGGTGCGACCCTTCGGCGAGGTGTTCGTCATCGCGCCCGAGCAGAACCACAGCGGGGCCAGCAACTCTTTGACGTTGAACCGGCCGCTGACGGTCAACCGCGGCGCCAACGGCTTCCTGTTCGTCAACGGCACGCCCACCGACTGCGTGCACATCGCGCTCACGGGGCTGCTCGCGCAACGGCCGGACCTGGTGGTCTCGGGCATCAACGACGGCCAGAACATGGGCGACGACACGATCTACTCTGGCACCGTGGCGGCGGCCATGGAGGGATTTGTGCTCGGCATCCCGTCGATCGCCTTCTCCCTGGTGGAGAAGGGCTACCGGCACCTGGATGCGGCGGCGGCCGTTGCCGCCGAGATCGTCGGACGCATCGCGCGTTCACCGTTGCCGGAGCCCTGCCTTCTGAACGTGAACATTCCCAATTTGCCGCGCGGCGAGCTGCGCGGCATCGTCGCCACGCGATTGGGCAAGCGGCATCCCTCGGAGCCGGTGATCCGTGCGCAGAGCCCGCGCGGCGACACCATTTACTGGATCGGCCCGTCCGGGCCAGCCAAGGATGCGGGCGAGGGCACGGACTTCTTCGCCACCGCCCAGGGCTACGTCTCCGTCACGCCGCTGCAGATCGACCTGACGCACACGGGCCAGCTGCCGGCCGTGATGCGCTGGCTGCAGTCGCCATGAAGGCGGCGACCGCCAACGGCGGGCTCGCGTCCGAGCGTGTGCGCGAGCGGATGGTGGCGCGTCTGCGCGAGGCCGGCATCCGCGATGCCCGCGTCCTGGCGGCGATGGCGGCGGTGCCGCGGCACGCCTTCGTCGATCCGGCGCTCGCCAGCCGCGCCTATGAGGACACCGCCCTGCCGATCGGGCACGGACAGACGATCTCGCAGCCGTGGATCGTGGCCCGCAGTGCCGAGCTGGCACTGGCCGGCCGACCGGATGCGCGCGCATTGAAGGTCCTGGAGATCGGCACCGGCTGCGGCTACGCGGCGGCCGTGCTGGCGCATGTCTTCGGCACCGTGTACTCGCTGGAGCGGCTGCGCGCATTGCACGAGCGTGCGCGCGCGAACGTGCGTCCGCTGCGGCTGGCGAATCTGCACCTCCTCTATGGCGACGGCACGCTCGGGCTGCCCGCCTGCGGGCCATTCGACGCCATCGTGGTGGCGGCGGCCGCCCCTGAGCTGCCCGAGGCCTGGTTCGCGCAGCTAGCCTCAGGCGGCTGCATCGTGGCGCCGATCGGCGGGCAGGTGCAGCGGCTGTCCGTTGCCACGCGCGACGATCAGGGCCGCGTCCGACGCCGCGAATTCGGTGCCGTCCACTTCGTTCCGCTGCGTACGGGTGTCCAATGAACGATTCGACTCTCGCCGCCGCGCGTCCCCTGCTTGCGTCCGTGCTGCTGGCGGCGCTGCTGGCCGCGTGCACGCTGCGCGGCGTGCGCGAAGCGCCCATTGTCGACAAGTCGCGCCCGCCGGCGCCCGCGGCCGGGGCGGTCACCACACCGCCGGCTGCGGGGGCGGCACCGACGCCAGCACCGCTGCAACGCAACGCGAGCGACGGCACGTATGTCGTCCAGCGCGGCGATACGCTGTACAGCATCGCGATGGCCTTCGGCCAGGATTACCGGGATCTGGCGCGCTGGAACCATCTGGACGATCCGTCCCGCATCTCGGTGGGGCAGACGCTGCGCGTGGCGCCTCCTCCCGGTGAAAGCGCGGGCGTCGTGGTCGGCGTGGTCAACGTCGCGCCGTCGGCTCCCGCCGAGGGGCGGCCGCTGGAACCGGCGCCGGCACCGGGCACCCGCGCGCCCGCCGCGGGGCTGCCAGCATCGGGCGGAGATCCGGCAGCGAGACCCGCGCCGACGCCGAGGCCGGCCGTGCCGGAGTCCGGCCTGCTCTGGCAGTGGCCGGCGGCAGGCAAGGTCATCGAACCGTTTGCGGACGGTCGCAAGGGCATCGGTATCGCCGGCAACGAGGGGGATGCGGTGCTTGCCGCCAGCGATGGCGAGGTGGTCTACGCGGGCAACGGCCTGCGCGGATACGGCAACCTGGTCATCCTGAAGCACAGCGACGATTTCATTTCCGCCTACGCGCACAATCGCGCCATCGTCGTCAAGCAGGGGCAGACGGTGAAACGCGGGCAGAAGATTGCCGAGCTCGGCAAGACCGACACGACGGCGCCCAAGCTGCACTTCGAGATCCGTCATCGTGGCAAGCCGGTGGACCCGCTGCGGTACCTGCCGCCCCGATGACGCCCGTCCTGTGCTTCGATCTGGAGACCGTCCCGGACGTGGCGGGGCTGCGCCGCCTGCGGCCAGAGTGGGCAACCCTGGACGATGCCGAGGTGGCGGCGCGCGCGCTCGCCGAGCGGCGGGAGAAGTCGGGGTCCGAGGTCCTGCCGCTGCACCTGCAGCGCATCGTGGCCATCGGCTGCGCCTTTCGCGACGCCGGCGGCCTGCGCGTACGCTGCCTGGGCAGCGAGCACGACGGCGAGGGCAAGCTGATCGCCGACTTTTTCCGCCTGATCGACCGCTACACGCCGCAGCTCGTGAGCTGGAACGGCGGCGGATTCGACCTGCCGGTGCTGCACTATCGCGGCCTGCTGCACGGCGTGGGCGCAGCGCGCTATTGGGAGTTCGGTGACGACGACCGCGACTTCCGCTTCAACAACTACGTCAACCGCTACCACACGCGCCATCTGGACCTGATGGATTTGCTGGCGCTGTACCAGCCGCGCGCGGCGGCGCCGCTGGACGACATCGCGCGGCTGTGCGGTTTCCCGGGCAAGCTGGGCCTGGACGGCGCGCGCGTGTGGGACGCCTATCGTGCCGGTCAACTGGCGGCGATCCGCAACTACTGCGAGACCGACGTCGTCAACACCTATCTCGTCTACTGCCGCTTCCAGCGGATGCGCGGCCTGCTCGACGAACGCGCCTACGCCGACGAGCTGGCGCTCGTCCGCACGGCGCTGCAGCAGTTCGACGGCGCGCACTGGCGCGAATTCCTGGCGGCCTGGCCCGCGGCGTGAGCGAGGAAACGTTCGACGTCGAGATCGAGTCGCTCGATCTCGAGGGCCGGGGCGTGGCCCGGCGCGACGGCAAGGTGGTGTTCGTGGCCGGCGCGCTACCGGGCGAACGCGTGCGGGCGGTGCTGCAGCGACGCAAGCCGAGCTACGACAGCGCGCGCCTGCTGCAGGTGCTGCGCGCCAGCTCGCAGCGCGTGCCGCCGCGTTGCCCGCATTTCGGGCTGCGCAGCGGCGCCTGCGGTGGCTGCTCGATGCAGCATCTTCAGGCGCGCGCGCAGCTGGCGATCAAGCAGCGCGTGCTGGAGGACACGCTCTGGCACCTGGCACGGTTGCGGCCGCGGCTGCTGCTGCGGCCCGTGGCGGGTCCGCCCTGGCACTACCGTCAGCGCGCGCGCCTGTCGGTGCGGTACGTGGCGAGGAAGGGTGGGGTCCTGGTGGGCTTTCACGAGCGCGCCAGCAGCTATGTGGCCGACATGGGCACGTGCCATGTCCTGCCGCGCGCCATCGGCGCGCTGCTGCCGGCGCTGCGTGCGCTCGTCGCGCAACTTTCCCTGCGTGACCGCCTGCCGCAGATCGAGCTGGCGGCCGCCGAGGAGGCGGGGCGCATGCGCTACGCACTGGTCCTGCGAGTGCTGCAGCCGCCCACGGTCGAGGACGTGCAGCGGCTGCTCGCCTTCGAGCGGCAGCACGGCGTGGAGTTCTGGCTGCAGCCCGGCGGCCCGCAAACCGCCGCACCGCTGGCCGCTGGCGGGCGTTCCACGCTGTCGCTGACGCTGCGCGAGCCGGCGGTGACCCTGCCGTTCGCGCCGACCGATTTCACCCAGGTCAATCACGCCGTCAACGAGGTCCTGGTGCGACGCGCGCTGCAACTGCTGTCACCGCAGCCGCAGGAAACCGTCATCGACTTCTTCTGCGGCCTGGGCAACTTCACGCTGCCGCTGGCGCGACGGGCGGGGGCCGTCCTCGGCATCGAGGGTAACGCCGCGTTCCTGGAGCGCGCGCGCCAGGCGGCGGCCGCCAACGGCCTGGCGCAGCGGGTGCGCTTCCTCGCACGCGACCTGTTCCGCTGGACCGAGGCCGACTGGGACGAACTCGGTGCCGGCGTCGCTGCGGTACTGCTCGATCCGCCGCGCGAAGGCGCGCTCGCGGTAGCCCGTTCGTTGGCGGCGGCGCGGCGGCGGCCCAGCCGCATCGTCTACGTGTCCTGCAACCCGGCGACGCTGGCGCGCGATTGCGCGGTCCTTTGCCACGAGGGCGGTTGGACGCTGCAGGCTGCCGGTGTGGTCAACATGTTCCCGCATACCGCGCACGTCGAGTCGATCGCGCTGCTGACCGCGGGCGAGGGCTGCCGCGACAGTGCTGCGTGATAACATGAGAAGCTTTCTCAAAGCCTTCAATCGATTGGATTTTTCGGTGCGCGCCGCAGCCTCGGGGCGCCGGCGACGGCACCGGCACGA
>JANWUU010000368.1 GCA_025057735.1 Burkholderiaceae bacterium | reverse complement strand
TCCGACACACGGCGCCGCATGGGGCCGTCCGCCTGCGTGAGCGGGCCGCATGCCGCGCCCGGTGGCACAGACGCCAGAGGGGGTGCTCCGCGCGGCCCCGATCCCGGTCCGGCGAACGGCGGACCGGGGACGAAGTCCGGCGGTGCGGGCGCGGGCACGCCGTCGCGATCAGCGCGACGGATACTGCCGCTCGCCGAAGAGATTGCGGCGCGCCTGCTCGTCCAGCTGCGATTGGCGCCGGTCGGCCAGCACCTGCAGGCCGCGCTGCACGGCCGGGCGCGCGGCGATCGCCTCGAACCAGCGCCGCACGTGCGGAAAGTCGGCCAGATCGATGCCCTGTCGGGCGTGCGGCACGATCCAGGGAAAGGCGGCGATGTCGGCGATCGAATACGCGCCGGCCAGGTAGGGCGCCTCCGCCAGCCGCCGGTCGAGCACGCGGTACAGGCGTCTGGCCTCGTTCGTGTACCGCTCGATCGCGTAGTCGATTTTCTGCGGAGCGTAGAGCCGGAAATGGTGCGCCTGTCCCAGCATCGGACCGAGGCCGCCCATCTGGAACATCAGCCACTGCAGGGCTGCGTATTTGCCGCGCACGTCCTGTGGCAGAAAGTGTCCCGTCTTGCCGGCCAGGTAGACGAGGATGGCGCCGGACTCGAACAGGGCGATCGGTCGGCCATCAGGACCGTCGGCGTCGACGATGGCCGGAATCTTGTTGTTGGGACTAATCGCGAGGAAGTCAGGCGCGAACTGGTCGCCGGCTCCGATGTCCACCGCGCGCACGCGGTAGGGAAGCCCGCACTCTTCGAGCATGATGTGCACCTTCTGGCCGTTCGGCGTCGGCCACGAATACAAATCGATCATCGCCGGCTCCCTCAGTCGCGGCCGGGCACGGGCGTATGACGGGCGAGCTCCAGCTTGGCGATCGCGTTGCGGTGCACCTCGTCCGGGCCGTCGGCGATGCGCAGCGTGCGCACGTGGGCATAGGCCTGGGCGAGGAAGAAGTCGTCGCACACGCCGCCGCCGCCGTGCGCCTGGATCGCCCAGTCGAGCACCTGACACGCCACGTTCGGGGCCACCACCTTGATCATCGCGATCTCGGCGCGTGCGGCCTTGTTGCCGACGGTGTCCATCATGTGCGCCGCCTTCAGGGTCAGCAGGCGCGCCTGGTCGATCAGGCAGCGCGCCTCGGCGATGCGCTCCTGCCAGACCGTCTGGGTGGCCACCGCGGCGCCGAAAGCGACGCGGGTGGCCAGCCGCTTGCACATCGCTTCCAGCGCACGCTCGGCCACCCCGATCGTGCGCATGCAGTGATGGATGCGTCCGGGGCCGAGGCGCCCCTGCGCGATCTCGAAGCCGCGCCCCTCGCCGAGCAGGATGTTGGACGCCGGCACGCGCACGTTGTCGAACACCACCTCCATGTGGCCGTGCGGCGCATCGTCGTAGCCGAACACGGTTAGCGGCCGCACGATTTTCACGCCCGGCGTATCGGTCGGCACCAGGATCATCGACTGCTGCGCATGGCGCGGCGCCTCCGTATTGGTCTTGCCCATCACAATCATGAGCTTGCAGCGCGGGTCTCCAGCGCCCGAGGTCCACCACTTGCGGCCGTTGATCACGTAGCTGTCGCCCTCGCGCCGCATGCTGGTCTGGATGTTGGTGGCATCCGACGAGGCGACGTCGGGCTCGGTCATCGCGAAGGCAGAGCGGATCTCGCCGGCAAGAAGCGGTTCCAGCCACTGCTTCTTTTGTTCCTCATTGCCGTAGCGCTCAAGCGTTTCCATGTTGCCGGTATCCGGCGCGCTGCAGTTGAAAACTTCGCTCGCCCAGGTGACGCGGCCCATCAGTTCCGCCAGCGGCGCGTACTCGAAATTGGTGAGCCCGGCGCCGCGCGGCGAATGCGGCAGGAACAAGTTCCAAAGGCCAGCGGCGCGCGCCTTCGGCTTCAGCTCCTCGACGATGCGCGTCGGCGTCCAGCGCCGGCCGGCGCGCGTGTTTTCCTCGACCTCCTCGTGATAGCGGCGCTCGTTCGGAAAGATGTATTCCTGCATGAACGCGTCGACGCGCGCGCGCAGTTCCTGTACTTTTGGCGAATAGTCGAAGTGCATGGCGATGTCCCTCCGCGGCGCGCGCAGCATAGCGCAGCGCCTGCGGGTGCAGGACGAATTGCAGAAAAGCGCGCGAAAGGAGACGACGGAGCGATGAAAGCGATCCAGTGCCAGGAATGGGGCGGGCCGGAGAAGCTGCGGCTGGTCGAGTTACCGTTGCCGGAGCCGAAGCCGGGCGAAGTTCGGCTGCGCGTGCGCGCCGCGGGCGTCAATTTCCCGGACGCGCTGATCGTGCAGAAGAAGTACCAGATGCAGCCGCCACTGCCGTTTACGCCGGGCAGCGAGGTCGCCGGCGAGGTCGACGCGGTGGGGGATGGCGTGACCGACCGCAGGCCAGGGCAGCGCGTGATCGCTTTCGTCGGCCTAGGCGCCTTTGCCGAGTACGTCTGCACGCAGGCGGCGCAGACGATCCCGCTGCCGGACGGCCTGTCCGACGAGATCGCCGCCGCCTTCACGCTCACGTATGCGACCTCACACCACGCGCTGTTCGCGCGTGCGGGGCTGAAGGCCGGCGAGACGCTGCTGGTGCTCGGCGCCGGCGGGGGTGTCGGACTGGCGGCCGTCGAACTGGGCAAGCTGGCCGGCGCGCGCGTGCTGGCGGCTGCCTCCACGGACGAAAAGCTGGCGGCGGCACGCGCGCACGGCGCCGATGAACTGATCAACTACTCGAGCGCGGATCTGCGCGAGACGGTCAAGGCGCTCACCGAAGGCAAGGGGGCCGACGTGATCTACGACCCGGTCGGCGGCGCCTATTCCGAGCCGGCCCTGCGCGCGCTAGCCTGGCGCGGCCGTTTCCTGGTGGTCGGCTTCGCCAACGGCGAGATTCCGAAGATCCCGCTCAACTTGCTG
>JANWUU010000365.1 GCA_025057735.1 Burkholderiaceae bacterium | reverse complement strand
GCACCGGCTCGATGGCCGGCGACGAGTGCGGCGACCTCACGCTCACGCACACCGGCGTGCGCGGCATCGTCAACGCCGCGGCCGGCCGCACGCCAGAGGACTGTTGGGGCCGTTGACGCGCGGGCGCAGCCGCAGCGGCTGCACGCGACCGCCTTGCGACAGGGGTGCCTTTTTGAGCCTCAAGTGGAAGCGCCGCGCGTCGATATGCCCTGCGGAGACTTCCAATGGGGCGTGCGCATTGGAGCCAAAGCAGGCGGTCTACGCGCGGGCGTTGCGTGGCCGAAACGGTCGTTGCGCTGCTCCTGGGGGCCATGATCGTCGCACTGACGGCGCAGACCGTCCGGGCGCTGGTGGTCGGCGAAGGGCGGTCGGCCGCGCTGGCCGCGTTAACCGGCGCCTTGGTCTTCGCACGCGCGGAGGCCGTCCGGGTCGGCGCGCGGGTCGTCGTCTGTGGCCGGGTCGAGTCGCAGCGGCCAGAGCCCGCGTTCGGCTGTGCGCCCGCGGGCGATCCGTGGCGGCACGGCTGGATCGTGTTTGTCGACGCAGCCGCGGACGGCAACCGTGAGGCAGGGGAGCCGCTGCTTCGGATCGAACGTACAGCCGGTGTGGCGGCCGTCAACGCGCGCGAGGCGATCGTTTTCCTGCCTTCGGGTGCGCTCGCCAACCGGGCCCCGCAGCGGCTCGAGGTCGTCGGCGACGGCGACGTTCTGGGCGTGGTCTGCGTCGGGCTCGACGGGCGCGCCCGAAGCGCTTCTGGCGCAACACCGTGTACCTGACAGGCGTCAGTGGTACCGATGGCGCGCCGCCCGTCGGGCCGTGGAAGCCGCTCGCCGTCGGGGCGGCGGCCGCATATCGCAGCATCGACGCCGGCCGTCTCGGCTAGGCTCGGAAGCCGCTCACAAGCCGCCCGTTGGCGCATACGCTTCCCCCACCGTTCAGAACGTGCAAGGTCGAGCGCAATGCGAGTGCGCTGTCGGTCAGTCAAGCATCCCGCCGGTAGGGCCCGCCGCGCGAACGCACGCGGCCTTTCGCTCGTCGAGCTGCTGGTGGTCATCGTGATTGTGGCGATCCTGCTCAGCGCAGGCATTCCGCTGTTCGTCGGCACTCTGGCTTCGGCGCGTACTGCCGACGCCGCCAACTCCCTGCTCGCGGCGCACGAACTGGCGCGGTCGGAGGCGCTGCGGCGCGGTGCGCGGGTGTCGGTCTGCCGGACGGCGAATCCGGCGGGCACCGCGTGCGGGATGGCCGCCTTCGGTGGTTTCGCGGCCAACGACTGGGCAGCGGGCTGGATCGTCTGGATCGATGACGGTGGCACGCCCGGCGTCCTGGAAACCGGCGAAGAAATCGTGCAGCGGCAAGACGCGCTGAACGAGGGTCAGGGCCAGCGCGTCGTGATCGCCGCCAACGTCGATGTCGTGCGCTACGCGCCCAGCGGGTTACGCGAGGCAGCCGGCGGGGCCCCTGCGCAGTTCGAGGTCGCGTATCGGAATGCGGACGCGTCCGATACGCCGGTCATGCTTCGCTGCCTGACCGTGTCGGTCGTGGGGCAGGCGCGAATCGCGAGGGGTGCATGCTGAGCCCAAGGTGCACGGCCCGTGGTCTGCGCTGCGGCCGCGGCGCGAGCCTGATCGAGGTGCTGGTGGCACTCGTGCTGGTGGCCATCGTGATGCTGGGACTGGCGGGCCTGCAGCTGCGGGCGATCGCCTTCCAGAAGGACTCTTTCGATCGACGCACGGCCGCGATGGTGGCGAGCGACTTCGCCGAACGCCTGGCGTCGAATTTCGCCGGTTTTGAGGCCGGTGCGTACGTGCTGGGCCTTTTCGATTCCACGAGTGCTGTCATCGGACCTCCGCCCGCCTCCTGTGGGGCCGGTTCCTGTACGCCGCTGCAGGTCGCCGCTGTGGATCTCTGGCATTTGCAGCGGCAAGTGTCGGAGCGTCTTCCGGGCGGCGCCGCCAGCGTGCAGACCGAGGCATTCGCGGGCACAGGCGGCGCGCGGCGCTGGGTGCGCGTGGTCGTGGGCTGGATCGATCCGCAGCGCGCCGAGCCCGTCGCGGATGCCATCTGCGCGTCGGTCGGCTTGACCGACACACGGCGCCGCTGCTTCGAAGCGAGGGTATATCCATGAGCGTAAGCCGGGCCGTGGCTGGCCGGACACTGATCGAGCTGCTGGTGGCGCTCGCCCTCGGCTTGTTGATCCTGAGCGGCGTCGCGGCCGTCTATTACAGCTCCAATCAGTCCGGGCGATTTGCCGCCAGCGCGGCGACTGCCGAAGAATCCGGGCAGTTGGCGCTGCGCCTGATCGGCGAGGCGATCCGCCGCGCCGGCTACAGCGAGATCATCGGTGCCGATGTGACCGGGACGGCGATCGGTCGCCAGAGCCTGCTGTACAGCGGCCCCCTCGTGCGCGGGTGCCAGGTCGGACGCTTCAACGATCCAGCGAACGGCGATTTCTCGTGCACCGGCATGGCGGGTGGCGATGCATTGGCCGTGTGGTTTCAGGCCGACTCGCGACTGGCACCCCCGCAAGGGGCGACGCCCGACTGCTTGGGCAGTGCGGCACCGCTTGTGGCGGTGGCCGACCCGCAGTACGCGGCCCGTGTGGCCGGTGGCCAGATCCCGCTCGTGCAGAACGTCTACTTCCTGCAGGGTCAGGCGCTGATGTGCCTGGGCAACGGCAGCGCCGCGGCGCAGCCGCTGGTCGAAGGGGTCGAGGACTTCAAGGTCTATTTCGGCTTCGACGATGAGGCGTACGCCACCGCGGCCGGCAACGCCTGGCAGAGGCCGAGCGCCCGGCGGATGATGACCGCGGGCGAAATCATGGCGCTGCCGGCGGTCGGCGCGTTTGAGCCGTGGGAGTTCGTGGTCGCCGTACACGTCTGCCTGCTGGTCGCAACGCCCGAGGCGGGAATCTCCTCGGCCGGGGCTGATGCCACGTTCCGCCCGTGTCCGCAGACGGCGGTCGAGGCGGCCTCGGAAGTGGCGCCGGTGCCGCTTCCCGCCGATGGCCGGCTGCGGCGTTCCTACCGTGCCACGTTTGCGCTGCGGTCGCGCGCGGCGGCCAACGCCCTCAACCTATGAGCTGCCGCCGCTCGAAGGACCGCCTTCAAATCGTGCCGCGGCGCGGGCCGGCGCGCGGCATCGTCCTGCCGGTCGTCCTGGTGCTGCTGGTCGCGGTCACCGTGGTCACGCTGTACGTGATCCGCCGTGGCAAGGTCGACGAGCGGCTCGCCGCCAACGTGCGCGCCACCGTTACGCTGGACACGGCGGCGACCTATGCGCTGCGCTACTGCGAGCGCTGGGTGCTGTTGTCCCCGCCAGGCCTCGAGCCGCTGCCCGGCCGCCCGACTCCGCCGCGGGCGGTGGCGGCGCCGCCCGCCACCGCCACGGCGCCCGCCTGGCGCGATGCGGCGCTGTGGTCACAGGCGGTGACCCTGAATACGGCCGACCTGGGCCCGGAGGTGGCCGATGCGCGCTGTCTGATCGAGGATGCCACGGCCGAGCTCGAAACTGCGGCCGAGAGCCCCGCGACGGGCAACAACAATGGCCTGGCCTTCGAAGGCCAGTTCCGCAAGTACCGCATTACGGTCGAGGTCACCGGTGCGGGGATCTGGAATCCCGCCGTGGCGCGCGCGCAGAGCGAGTTGCGCACCGTGGTCTCGAATTGATTTTCCTGCGAAGGAGGTTTGCATGTCGCAGTCGGCGCGGACGTTCGAGCGGCGTGAGCCGGCCTCCCGGCGGTTGGTCTTGCGCGCGGCGCGCGCGCTGGTGCCGGTGCTGAGCGCGGCGCTGACGATCCAGCCCGCGGCCTACGCAGCACCGCCAGTTTCTCTGCTGTCGCAGTCGCCGATGTTTCTCGACCAGGCGGCGCCGGCCAACGTCGTCTTCATCATGGACGACTCTTCATCGATGAACGACACGAAGCTGCCGCTGCCGCCGGGCGTCAATCCGCCGAGCAATTCCGGCGGCTGCCCCGCCGGCCAGGTGCGGATCAAGGGCGGGCTGTGCGTGGAAAGCGCCGACTGGGTCCACCGGGCGCCGGCGCTCAATCCCCTTTATTACAACCCGGCCATGACGTATCGGCCTTGGAACGACAACGGGCGGGCCGGCCTGACCGGCAATTTCACCCAGAGCTCGACCGCTGCCACGTTTCATGCCTCGAACTGGTTCCGCGAGGGGCAGACGCCGCACGACATGCGCTACACGGGCCCAAATTACGCATACGGCGTTGGCAACAACTTCACGCGCCTGCGCACGACGACCGGTGCCAATCCCCCCGTCGGACACGGTTATCCGGGCACCTCGCCTGCGAATGACGGCTTTGCCGGCGCGAGCGACGAGGCGCGCAACCAGGACCTGTTCTCCTCGCCGTTTGTCTGGGTCACTTCGACCGCATCGTATTGCACGGCGCCATTCGCCGCAGACAGCTCGCCGCAGCCCTATTCCGCGCGCGCAAGCTCCGCGCGGCCGTCGACGACGCGCGGCTATACGGTGCGCACCGACAACCCGCCGACCTGGACCGCGCCGACCACGACGGCCCCGACCGTCACGAACCTCGACGTCATCAACCGCACGATCACCGAGCGCACGATCACGACGCGCGCCACCAGCAGCCGCACGATCACCGAGCGCACGATCACGACGCGCGCGACCAGCGCCCGTACGATCACGACGCGGCCGACCGAATGGCGGCAGGAAACCGGTGTCTGCGGCGTCTGGGGTCCCTGGTCCACCGCGGGCCCGCCGCCGACCGCCTACTGCACGATCCCCGGAACCGAAGGCAACGTGCGGGTGGCGAACGTGGAGTCGCGCCTGCAGCCCTGCCCTCCCGGCACCAGCGAGTACGGCCCCAACCAGTGCGCGACGAACTGCGCGAGCGGCTGGACCGCCGACGGGCCGATATGCCGCCAGAACTGCCCGGCCGGCACCACCAATCACGGCAGTGAGCAGTGCATCAGCGACTGCCCGTCGGGCTCGAGTCCCTATGGTACGAACCAGTGCGCGACGAACTGCGCGAGCGGCTGGACTGCCGACGGGCCGGTATGCCGCCAGAACTGCCCGGCCGGCACTACCAATCACGGCAGTGAGCAGTGCATCAGCAACTGCCCGTCCGGTTATCATGTCGGGCCGAGTACCACGCAATGCCGCCAGAACTGCGGTGGCACCATCGTCAGCGGCGGCCCCACGGGCTGGCAGTGCCAGACCTGCAGCACCGGGACCTTGTCGGGCGGTCAGTGCCTGAGCTGCAGCGGCGGGGCAACGCTGGATTACAACGCGAGTGCGGGCGCTTATCAGTGCCGCAGCTGCCCGTCCGGGACGAGCTGGACCGGCGCTGCCTGCCGCACCAACTGCCTGGCGGGCCAGGAGGCAGCCACTTTTGGTGGGCAGAACGTCTGCTTCCACGCGTGCCCAGCGTCGCATCCCACGGCCGGCACGGGCGCGGCGGCCAATACCTGTTACGGTCCATGCCCGAGCGGCACGTCGAACGTCAGCGGGTTCCCGACCGACACCTGCTACGCCAACTGCGCGCCAGGCCAGACGGCAGGGGTGGTGGGCGGGCAGCCAGTGTGTTACCTAGGCTGCGCCGCGCCCGCGTGGTTAAGCGGTTCGTACTGCCGCTCCTGCCCGGCCGGTAGCTCGCGAATCGGCTCGACCGACAACTGCTGCCCGAGCGGCTCGACGGCCTACGGGAACTGTCCGACACAGACCTCCGCGGATGCCCCATGGAATTCGACCTGCTCGACCGCTTGGCGCTGGTATCCGGACCTCAGCCAGCCGGCGCTTGCGCGTTACTACGTCTACGAGCCGCCTGCCGGTGCCAGCGGGCCGCCGACGCCGGCGCAGCTTTCGGATCCGGCCAACTACCGGCTGGTGCAGATCAACCGCGATCCGCCGGCGCGCCTCGCTTCCTTCCAGACGCCCCACGTGAATAACGACCCCACCCAGCCGCGCGCCATCCGCACCGACTGCGCGGGCGGTACGACCTGCACGTGGGAGGAGGAGGCGAAGAACTTCGCCAACTGGTTCACCTACTATCGGACGCGGCTGTTCGCGGCGATCGGCGTCACCGCCGAGGCGCTGTCGAAGCTGACCGCAGCCAACGGGCTGGACAAGCTTCGCCTGGCGTACGGTTCGATCAACTACTTCCCGAACGGGCCCAACCCTTACGCGGCCGACCCGGCCTCCAACCGGTTGCCCGCGTCGATGAGCATCGACGGCCAGCCGAGCGAAGGTGCGATCGTGCGCGGCGTGCGCCCGTTTACGGAGGTGACACCGCCGTCGGCACCGGGCTCGAACGACCGCCGGCAGGAAGTGTTCGACTGGCTGTTCAGCCTGCGCGGCTACGGCGCGACGCCGAACCGCGAAGCCCTGGACGCGGTGGGGCGGTATCTTGCCCGCAGCGACAGCAGCGGGCCTTGGATCCGTCCGGATTCGTCGAGCAGCTGGGTCTCGAGCGAGGCGCCGGCTGCACATCTGTCGTGCCGGCGCAACTACGCGCTGCTGGTCACGGATGGCGAGTGGACCAGGAATGTGGCGATGTCGCCGCCGTCCCAGCCGCTGATCGAGAATCGGACGAGCTCTGGCCTTCCGGCCGGCTTCCTCGCCTTCAACGGCTATGCGCCGCTGACCGGGCGCACGACCACCGGGCCGGTCATTCACGGCAGCGGTGTGGCCGCCGGACGGACCTACCAGTACCCCGACCCGGTGCACGATCAACCGTGGTCGAATGTGGCCGGAAATCCGACCGGTACCCTGACCGACGTGGCGCTGTTCTGGTGGTCGCGCGACCTGCGGCCCGACCTCCCGAACAACCTGAAGCCGATCGAGGTCGCACCGCCGGGCCGTGACAATCCGGCCTTCTGGCAGCACATGGTCAGCTACATCGTCGGCTACGGCCTGAACGCCAGCATGAACACGACGGCTACGCGCGACGCGGTGGCGAACAACAGCGCGGTGGCCTGGCCGACCGTGGTGCTGGAAAACCGACCGGCCGAAAACCCGCACGTGATCGTGACGGACCGCGACCGTTTCCCGCCGGCACCGGCGGCCGACCGCTGCGCCTACGATGCTGTGTCGAACCCGAACGGCTGCGGGCGCCTGAACGACACGCTGCGCGCCGGGCTGGCGGCGCGCGGAGACTTCCTGTCAGCGAACAGCGTCGAGCAGCTCGCGCAGTCGGTGGCGTCGGTGTTCGATGCCATCGGCGAACAGGAAGGCTCCGGGACCTCGGTGGCCGGACGCGCGGCCTCGCTGCGCGAAGGCGACCGGCTGTTCTTCGCGAGTTTCGTCAGCGGCCGCTGGACCGGGCAAGTGAGCGCATACGACGCGGTGGCCTGGTTCAACGCCGTGCGCACCGGGTCGGCCGAGCCCGCGCCGGTGTGGACCTCGAGTTTCCCGACCTGGTCGGCGCGCACGTTGCTCACCGCGACGGCTCCCGTCGGCAGCGGCGCGTGGTTTGCGACGCTGGCGGACCTGTCGGCTACGCAGCGCGGCTACCTGGGCAACAGCCAGGCCGTGCTCGACTACTTGCGCGGCGACCAGTCGCGCGAGACGAGCAACGGCGGACCGTACCGTCGAAGGCTCTCGCTGCTGGGCGACATCGTCAACTCCTCGCCGCTGTATTCGAAGGCACCCAATTTCGGCTACAGCGCCGCACGGGCGCCGGCGGCGGCGGGGGCGGGGTCGGCCTCGTATCCTGCGTATGTGGCCGCCAATGCGAATCCGACGAGCGGCCGGCGCGCCGCAGTCTACGTCGGGGCCAACGACGGCATGCTGCATGCCTTCGCGGCCGACACCGGCGTGGAGCTGTTCGGCTACGTGCCGCGCGGCGTCTATCCGATGCTGACCGCCCTGACCTCGCCCGGCTACTCGCACCGGTTTTACGTCGACGGGCCGGTGGTCGAGGGTGACGTCTACTGGGGCGGGGCGTGGCGGACGGTCCTCGTGGGCACGGCGGGCGCGGGTGCGAAGTCGGTCTTCGCGCTGGACGTGACCAACCCGACCTCGATGACCCCGTCGAAGGTGCTGTGGGACCTCACTGGCGACGACCATCCCGACCTTGGGCACATCATGGCGGGCGGCGTCATCGCCAGCGCGCGCAACGGCCGCTGGTACTACTTCGTCGGCAACGGCTACGAGAGCGCGAACGACAAGGCCCGCCTGTTGGCGATCGACATGCAGACCGGCAGCGTGATCTCGATCGCTACCGATAACTCCGGCAGCCCGGCGGATCCCAACGGCCTAGGCGGCATCACGCCGGTGTTCGACGCCAACCGCAACGTCATCGCCATCTACGCCGGCGACCGGTGGGGCCGGCTGTGGAAGTTTGATCTTTCCTCGGTGGGCACCGGGCTGTCCGGCGTGACCGTCACGAAGCTGTTCGAAGCGACCAACGGGGCGGGCCAGCGGCAGCCGATCAGCGCGGCGCCGCGCCTGGCCGCGCACCCGCTCGGCGGGCGCCTGATCGTCTTCGGCACCGGCAAGTTCTATGACATCGACGACAAGACCGACACGCGGGTGCAGTCCGTCTACGCGATTTGGGAGCGGCCGGGCGTCGCCGCCTCGATTGTCACGAAGTCCCAGCTGCGCGAGCTGACGCTGTCGGAACCGGCCACGCTGCCACCACCCGGCACCCCGGTGTACCGCACCCTAAACGGGCAGGCCGGCCTGGACTGGAACACCCATCGCGGCTGGTACTTTGACCTGAGGGTCGGGGCGGCAACCACCGGCGAGCGCGTGGTGACGGCGCCGGTGGAGGACCTCGGCTACGTGAACGTGGTCAGCTACGAGCCGCAGGCTGGAGGCGATCCATGCATGGGGGGCGGCCGTTCCTTTTACTACCGGCTCGACATCGCCACCACATTCCAGCGGCCGCCGTTCAGCGGCCGCGGCGCGGCCGACGTCGGCGTCAGCGTTCCGCCGACGCTGGCACCGATGCCATTGATGACCCGAGCGCCGCGCGAGTCGACCATGCCGCCGGCCACCACGCTTGGCGGTACCGACCTCAGGGCAGTGCTGGGCAACGCACCTGCGGGGACGAACGATCCGTGCGCCGGTGCGCCGGGCAATGCGCGCATCGGCGTCGGCCGCTCGATCGTCAATGCCGCCGCCGGCACGCCGAACCTCGCCTGCCCGGTGCAGGGCGTGCGGGTGTGGCGGGAGCTGCCGCGGCGGTAGGAGGGGACCATGCAAACGATGTCCGACAGGCAGCGTGCGGGGAAAGGAGGCGCGGCCCCGCGGGGCTTCACGCTGATCGAACTGGTGGTAGCGATGGTGGTCATCGCCATCCTGGCCGCGGTGGCGATTCCGATTTACGCGGAGTACATCCGACGCGGTCACCGCGCGGACGCGCGGGCGGCCCTGTTGCTCGCGGCCCAGTGGCAAGAGCGGTTCCGCAGCGAGAACAACGCGTATGCGGCGGCTCTGCCTGCCGCCATGGGGCAGGTACCGGCAAGCGGTACGGCACGTTACCTGTTGACGGTTGACCGGCCTGGCGGTCCGCAGACGTATCTGCTGACGGCGACCCGCACCGGGCCGCAGGCCGGCGACGATTGTGGCGATTTCACGCTCGATCACTTGGGCGCACGCGGCACGGTCAACGGGACACTGCCGGCCAATCGCTGCTGGTCACAATAGGCGGCGCGCGAGCGGTGGCGGTGCGGGGCATGCGTAACGCGAGTATGCTGTGCGCATGGCAGAACCGGTTCCGACCGAAATTACGTTGCACGCCCGCTCGCGCGTGCTGGAGATCGCCTTCGACGACGGCAAGGTCTTCAAGCTGCCGTTCGAATTCCTGCGCGTTTATTCCCCGTCGGCGGAGGTGCGCGGGCACGGGCCAGGCGAGGAGACCCTGCAGGTCGGCAAGCGCGACGTGACGATCGAGCGGCTGGAGCCGGTCGGCCAGTACGCGGTGCAGCCGTTTTTCTCCGACGGTCATTCAAGCGGCATCTACTCCTGGGCCTACCTGTACGAACTCGGGGTCAACCAACAGGCGCTGTGGGAGGACTACCTGCGGCGGCTCGAGGAGGTCGGCGCGAGCCGCGATCCGGCCGACCCCCGCAACGCGAAGTTCGTGCAGGCGGGTGGGCCGGCCTGCGGACATCACTGAGCCGCGATGGGCGAGCCGGGCGAAACGGCCGATTTCGGCTTCCAGCGGGTCGACGCGCGCGAGAAGGCGCGCCGCGTCGCCGGCGTGTTCGATTCGGTCGCCGCCCGCTACGACCTCATGAACGACCTGATGTCGGCCGGCCTGCACCGGCTGTGGAAGGCGTTCACGGTCCGGCAGGCCGGGGTGCGCCCCGGCATGCGGGTGCTGGACGTCGCCGGCGGCACCGGGGATCTGGCGCTCGCCTTCGCGCGCGAGGCGGGCCCCACGGGCCAGGTGTGGCTGACCGACATCAACGGCGCGATGCTGCGCGCCGGGCGCGACCGCCTGCTCGACGCGGGACGGCTGCTGCCGGTGGCGCAATGCGATGCCGAGGCGTTGCCGTTTCCCGACGCCTGGTTCGATGTCGTCAGCGTGGGCTTCGGCCTGCGCAACATGACCCACAAGGATCGCGCGCTGGCGGAAATGCACCGTGTGCTGCGACCCGGCGGGCGCGTACTGGTGTTGGAGTTTTCCCGGGTATGGGCCCCGCTCGCCCCTCTCTACGATGACTATTCGTTCAGCGTGCTGCCGTGGCTGGGTGCGCGCGTGGCCGGCGACGCCGACAGCTACCGCTATCTCGCGGAATCGATCCGCGTCTTTCCGCCCGCGGAGGAATTGGCCGCCATGATGGAACGTGCGGGCTTCGAGGACGTCGAATGGTTCAAGCTGGCCACGGGCATCTGCGCGCTGCACGTCGGACGCAAGTACTAGCGAAAGGAATGGGATGAAACGGTTTCTCGCCAGTGTGATCATCGGGGTGATCTCCGCGGCCTTCGCCGTCGAGGATGCCGAGGCACAGCGCCGGCTTGGCGGCGGTCGCAACGTCGGCAAGCAGTCGCCGCAGGTGCAGCAGCGGCAGGCGACGCCGCCACAACAGCAGCCGGCCCCGGCTCAGTCGCGGGAACAGGCCGCGCCGGCGCAGCAGCCGGCACCGGCCGCGGCGACCGCGCCGACCGCCGCGCGGCCCAGCCCGTTGAAAGGTGCGCTGCTGGGCCTGGCCGCGGGTCTCGGGCTGGCTGCGCTTGCCTCCTATCTTGGCTTCAGTGAGACGCTGACCGCCATCCTCATGGCGGCCCTGGTTGCCTTCGTGGTGCTGGCGCTGGTCGGCTTCGTCCTCCGGCGCATGGGCCGCGGCACGCGCGAGCCCGCTTACGGAGGGATTGGCGCCGGCCACGGCGGCGTCTATGCGCCCGAATCGCAGCCGGCGCCGATGCCGCCGCCGCTTGCGCGCGCGCCGGCGCAGCCGCTGCCCGCGGCGCGGCCCGGATCCGCGATGGACGAGTTCCTGCGGGGCGGGACCGCGACGGTGCATCAGCCGTGGGGCGTGCCGGCTGGATTCGATACGGCCGCGTTCCTGGAGCAGGCGAAGAAGTACTTCGCGCGGCTGCAGGCGGCGTGGAGCCGTGGCGACTTGGCCGAGTTGGAGGAATTCACGACGCAGGAGATGTTCGTGGCGTTGACCCACGAGCTGAATGCCCGTGGCGCGGCCCCGCAGGTGGAGGTGGTGACCCTCGAGGCCGATCTGCTCGGCATCGAGACCAC
>JANWUU010000335.1 GCA_025057735.1 Burkholderiaceae bacterium | reverse complement strand
CCGGTCGGTGGACAAGGCCGACGTGATCGTGGTGATCGGCGCCAATCCGACCGACGGCCATCCGGTGTTCGCTGCGCGGCTGAAGCGCCGGCTGCGGCAGGGCGCGCGCTTGATCGTGATCGACCCGCGCCGCATCGACCTCGTGGACGGCCCGCACGTGCGGGCGGCGTTCCACCTGCAGCTGCGCCCAGGCACCAACGTCGCGCTGCTCAACGCCCTGGCACACGTGATCGTCACCGAGGGGCTGGTCAACGAGCGCTTCGTGGCCGCCCGCTGCGAGGGGCCCTCTTTCGAACGCTGGCGCGCCTTCGTGGCCCGGCCCGAAAACGCGCCGGAGGCGACGGCGCCGCACACCGGCGTGCCGGCAGCGCAGGTGCGCGCCGCCGCCCGCCTGTACGCGACCGGCGGCAACGCCGCCATCTACTACGGCCTCGGCGTCACCGAGCACGCCCAGGGATCGACGGCGGTGATGGCGATCGCCAATTTGGCCATGGCCACCGGCAATCTCGGCCGCGAGGGCGTGGGCGTGAACCCGCTGCGCGGACAGAACAACGTGCAGGGCTCGTGCGACATGGGGTCGTTCCCGCACGAACTGCCCGGCTACCGCCACCTGTCGGATGCCGCCACGCGCGCGCAGTTCGAACGCGCCTGGGGCGTGCCGCTGTCGCCCGAGCCCGGCCTGCGCATCCCGAACATGTTCGAGGCCGCCCTGGACGGCAGCTTCAAGGGCCTGTACTGCCAGGGCGAGGATTTCGCGCAGTCCGATCCGAACACGCAGCACGTGATCGACGCCCTGTCGTCGCTGGAATGCCTGATCGTGCAGGACCTGTTCCTGAACGAGACGGCCAAGTTCGCCCACGTCTTCCTGCCCGGCGCCTCCTTCCTGGAGAAGGACGGCACCTTCACCAATGCCGAGCGCCGCATCTCGCGCGTGCGCAAGGTGATGGAGCCGCTGGCCGGATACGCCGACTGGGAGGTGACGCAGATGCTGGCCAACGCGCTCGGCTATCCGATGCGCTATCGCCATCCGTCGGAGATCATGGACGAGATCGCGGCCCTCACCCCGACCTTCGCCGGCGTCAGCTACGAGAAGCTGGACAGCCTGGGCAGCATCCAGTGGCCGTGCAACGAAGCCGCGCCGGAAGGCACGCCGACCATGCACGTCGATCGCTTCGTGCGCGGGCTGGGCCGGTTCTTCATCACCCAGTACGTGCCGTCCGACGAGAAGGTGACGCGCAAGTACCCGCTGCTGCTGACCACCGGCCGGGTGCTGACGCAGTACAACGTCGGCGCGCAGACGCGCCGCACCGACAACGTGCGCTGGCACCAGGAGGACGTGCTGGAGATCCATCCGCACGACGCCGCCGAGCGGGGCATCGGCGAGGGCGACTGGGTAGGGATCGAGAGTCGCGCCGGCGCCACCGTGCTGCGGGCGCACGTGACCACGCGCGTGGCGCCGGGCGTCGTGTACACGACCTTCCACTTCCCCGAATCCGGCGCCAACGTCATCACCACCGACAGCTCCGACTGGGCCACCAACTGCCCCGAGTACAAGGTGACCGCCGTCCAGGTGACCAAGGTCGCGCAGCCGTCGGACTGGCAGCGGCGTTACCGCGATTTCAGCGCGCAGCAGCAGCGCCTGTTCGAACGGCGCCTGCCTGCCGAAGTCACGGCGAAGTGAGATGGCGTCCGAGGCGGCGCCCGCCCCCGCCGGCGCGACGTTCGACGCCGCCGTCGAGCGCCCGCTGCTGCGCGTGCGCGGGGCGCGGGCCCAGCCCGAATGCGCGGCCGTCGCAGCCGAGACGCCGGTGGCGTTCGAATACAACGGCGTGTCGCACGCGGTGATGCTCGCCACGCCGGCCGATCTGCAGGACTTCGCGCTCGGGTTCTCGCTGTCGGAAGGCATTCTCCAGGCGCCGTCCGAGCTCTACGGCGTGGAGACGGTGGACAGCGCAGCCGGCGTGACGCTTGCCATCGAGATCGCCTCGGCCGCCTTCGCGCGCCTGAAGGACCGCCGCCGCACGCTCGCCGGCCGCACTGGCTGCGGCATCTGCGGCGCCGAAAGCCTGCAGCAGGTGCTGCGCCCGCTGCCCTCGCTGGCCGGGCGCGGGCCGCAGGTGACATCCACGGCGCTTGCCCGCGCGCACGCGGCATTGTCCGCGCACCAGCCGCTGGCGCAGGCCACCGGCGCCGCGCACGCCGCCGTCTGGTGCGATGCCGGCGGCGATACCCTGCTCGCGCGCGAAGACGTCGGGCGGCACAATGCGCTGGACAAGCTGATCGGTGCGCTCGCCCGCGCGCGCACCGACACCGCCGCCGGCTTCGTGTTCGTCACCAGCCGCGCCAGCGTCGAGATGGTGCAGAAGGCGGCGGCCGCCGGCATCACGCTGCTGGCGGCGGTGTCGGCCCCGACCGCGCTTGCCGTCGACGTGGCGCAGGCGTGCGCGCTGACGCTGATCGGCTTCGCGCGCGGCGCGGAATTCTCCGTTTACACGCACGCCGCCCGCGTGCGCCCGTAAGAGAAACGATGGACGTCGACAACCTGGTGCGCATGGCCAACCGCATCGCCGATTTCTTCGCCGCGCTGCCGGACCGCGAGGAGGCGCGCGACGGTGTGGCCACCCACCTGCAGCGCTTCTGGGAGCCGCGCATGCGGGCCGCGCTGCTGCGCCACCGTGACGCCGGCGGCGCGGGTCTGGCGCCACTGGTCGTGGAGGCGATCGACAAACATCGCGCGGCGCTCGCGCCCGCGCCGGCGGCGTGAAGCGCGCTGCGGCCCTGCCGTTCGCGCTGCGCGAGGAGGAGGTGCGGTTCGACGCCGTGCGCGCGCAGGGCGCCGGCGGTCAGAACGTCAACAAGGTGGCGAGCGCCGTGCAATTGCGCTTCGACGTGCGCGCCTCCTCGCTGCCGGAGGCGGTCAAGGCCCGCCTGCTGGCGCGCCGCGACGCCCGCATCGGCCGCGACGGCGTGATCGTGATCAAGGCGCAGGAGGCACGCAC
>JANWUU010000360.1 GCA_025057735.1 Burkholderiaceae bacterium | reverse complement strand
CTCCGTCGCGGCAGCGACGGCGACGGACGCGGTCGCGTCGTACACGACCTCGCTCGACATCGGACGGGGAGGGCCGGCGGCGAGGGTTGGGGCGGTCATTTCCGGCACCTGTGCGCGCGGGCTTAGACGTTGTCGTAGATCACTTCGAGCGATTTCTTCTCGACGCAACGGCCGCCGAGCATGTCGCTCTCGCTGGCTGGCTCCAGCACCACGTCGCGCCCGACCGCCTCGCCCTTGAAGAGGGCGAGCAGTTCGTCGTGCGGCAGCGGCTTCGGCTGCCGCGGCGGGGCCTCGGCGACGTTGTGCGCCAGGCGCGCGAACAGCTCGCCCCACGGGCCGCCGGGGCGGCCGACGATCTCGTAGTTGGCGCTCAGGCGGCGGATCTCCTCGGTGGCCGGGATCGCGGCCAGCACCGGGATGCCGACCCGGTCGGCGAATGCCTGCGCCTCGCCGGTGCCATCGTCCTTGTTGATCACCAGCCCGGCCACGCCGACGTTGCCGCCCAGCTTGCGGAAGTACTCGACCGCCGAGCAGACGTTGTTGGCCACGTACAGCGACTGCAGATCGTTGCTGGCGACGACGATCACCTTCTGGCACATGTCGCGCGCGATCGGCAGCCCGAAACCGCCGCACACCACGTCGCCCAGGAAGTCCAGCAGGACGAAGTCGAAACCCCAGTCGTGGAAACCGAGCTTCTCCAGCGTCTCGAAACCGTGGATGATTCCGCGCCCCCCGCAGCCGCGGCCGACCTCGGGCCCGCCCAGTTCCATCGCAAAGACGCCATCGCGCTTGAAGCAGACGTCCCCGATGGCGACGCTCTCGCCGGCCAGCTTCTTGCGCAGCGAGGTCTCGATGATGGTCGGACAGGCGCGGCCGCCGAACAGCAGCGAGGTCGTGTCGCTCTTCGGATCGCAGCCGATCAGCAGGACCCGCTTGCCCTGCTGCGCCATCATGTAGCTCAGGTTGGCCAGCGTGAAGCTTTTGCCGATGCCCCCTTTGCCGTAGATGGCGATGATCTGGGTGGCGCGCGTGGCTGGCCCGCTGGCCGGCAGCGCCGGTTCGTGCGCGGCCTCCTCGCGCAGGCTGGCGCGCAGACGTTCGAACGGCACGGTGGCCGGCGTGGCGGCGACGCTCATGCGAGACCTCTCCAGTCGAGGACCATCTTCAGGCAGCGCGGATCGTCGAAGGCCGTGCGGTAGGCCTGGGGCGCGTCGGCGGCGGCCGCCCGGTGCGTCACCAGCCCCGCGAGCGACAGGCGACCCTCGGCCACCAGCGCCCGCACCGCCTGCAGGTCCGCCGGCTGCCACTGCGCGGCGATGCGCAGGCGCGCCTCGCGCAGGAAGGCCGGCGCAAAGGCGAAGGACAGCGGCGCGCTGTAGAAGCCGGCCAGCACGATCTCGCCGCCCGGCGCCAGATGCGCGATCAGCGCATCGAGCAGAGTCGCATCGCCGCTGGCATCCACGATCACGCGGTAATCGCGCCGCGCATCGGCCGCCGGATCGATGACCTCGTAGCCGAGCGCCCCGCCACGCCGCTGCACATCCCGCTCCCACACCGTCGGCGCCGCCGCCCCGAGCGCCAGCGTCAGGCGTGCCAGCAGCCGGCCGAGCACGCCGTGGCCGACGATCAGCTCGGGCAGCGCCAGTGCGCCTGCGCCGAGGGCGTGGTGCGCAGTGGCCGCCAGCGCCAGCAGGGTCGCCTGCTCGCCCCAGTCGGCATCGACCTGCAGCGCGCGTCCCCCCGGCACCAGCAGACGCGCCGCCGCCGCCCCGAACAGTGCACGCACCTCGCGGTAGCACGTGGCGCCGGGCACGAACACGGTTTGGCCGATGCGGTCGGCGGCAAGACGGCCGGCGTCCACCACCGTGCCGACCGCCTCGTAGCCGGGCACCAGCGGATAGCCCATCCCCGGGAAATGCGGCATGCGCCCCTCGAACAGCAGGCGCTCGGTGCCGGTGCTGATGGCGCTGAAGCGCGTCTGCACGATCAGGTCGTCGTCCTGCACCGCGCGCAGCGCCACCGGCGCCAGCCCCAGATGCCCCGGCTCCTGCAGCACGACCGCGACCGAATCCATCACGCCGCCCCCGCCGCCGTCGGCGGCGCGCGCCGGCCCGATTGCCCCGCGCGTCCGCCTCTGACGGATGTCAGCATACTCTGACTTTTGATTGTGTCAATCACGCTTAACACACGACCGAGGATGGCGCGGCGACGGCGCTAGCGGCGGTGCGCGATCAGCACGCTCGTCTGCAGCGGATAGCGCGTCGGCAGCGCGGTGACGCCGCCGAAGCCGCCCGCCCGCAGCAGCGCATCGATCTGCGCGCGCGTGCGCGGCCGCCCGCGGCCCATGGCGAGCAGGTAAAAGCCGAAGTACGCCGCGCCCATCGGCGCGGCCTGCGGGGTGTCGGCCAACGGCTCGGCGATCAACAGCGTGCCGTGCGGCGGCAGCGCGCGGTGCACGCGCTGCAGCAGCTGCAGCACCGCCTCGTCGTCGTGGTCGTGCAGCACCCGCACCAGCGTGACGAGATCGGCGCCGGCGGGCAGCTCGTCGCGCAGGAAATCGCCGCCGTGCAGCGCGACGCGCGCCTGCAGGCCCTCGCGTTGCAGCCGCCGCTGCGCGCGCGCCACCACGGCCGGCAGATCGAACAGGAGGCCGCGCAGACGCGGCGCGCGGCGCAGCGCGGTGGCGAGGAAGACGCCCTCGCCGCCGCCGACGTCGAGCACGGCGTCGTGCCAGTGCAGCGGGTAGGCGTCCAGCACCTCGTCGGCGATCAGCTGCTGCGACACGGCCATCAGCTCGCCGTACGCCGCGACCTCCGCCTCGGTCAACGCCGCAGCGTCTGGCGCCCGCGCATAGCCCCAGAAACGCGCCAGCCGCGTCGGCTGCCCGGGCTCGCGCAGCAGCGCCACCGGATCGGCCAAGTCCGCGTACAGCAGCGCGTGGTGCTCGATCATCGCCAGTGCGCCGGCGTTGGCGAGCAGGGCTGCGCCGAGCGGCCCGAGCGCCCAGCGCTCGCCGGCGGCGCGCTCCACCAGGCGCAGCGCGCTCGCCGCCGCCAGCAGCCGCTGCGCACCCTCCAGCGGCAGTCCGCAGCGCTGCGCCAGACGCGCCGTGTCGAGCGGCCCGGCCTGCAGTTGCTGCAGCATGCGCAGCCGTACGCAGGCGTACAGGATCTGCGAGTAGACGAAGCCCGCGCACAGGTCGAACAGCGCGCGCGCGCGGCGCCGCGCGATGCCGCGCGCCAGCGGCAGCCGCGCCGCCAGCCGCTGGAAGGCCGGGCTGCCGAGCAGCCGGTTGCGCGCCTGCCGCAGCGTCGCCGCTCCGATCGCCACCGCGCCCACGCGATCCTCCGGGCGACCGCCCGCTAGGCCGCCAGACGGAGCAGATCGGCCGGCAACAGCCGGGCTGCCTCCTGCACCACCAGCGCGCGCAAAGCCTCCGCGCCCTGACAGGCGGGAATCGCGCGCAGCGTCGCCGCGACCTGCTCCTCGAAGTATGCGATCGCCCCGTCCAGCCCCAGCTCGGCGGCAGCACTGGGCCTCCCGAGGGCGGCGTCCCGTCCGGCCGGCTTGCCGAGCCGCTCGCAGTCGGCCAGCACGTCGCGGATGTCGTCGGCGACCTGATAGGCCTCTCCGAGCCGCTCGCCGAACCGCCGCCAGGGCTCGGCCTCCGCACCGACCGCCTCGGCGCCGGCCATCGCCGCG
>JANWUU010000326.1 GCA_025057735.1 Burkholderiaceae bacterium | reverse complement strand
CGGCCGGCGCGCGGCGGCAGCACGATTTCGCAGCAACTGGCCAAGAACCTGTTTCTGTCGCCCGAGAAAAGCTACTGGCGCAAGGCGCAGGAGCTGGCGATCACCGCGATGCTGGAGACCGTCTGGGACAAGCGCCGTATCCTGGAGGTGTACCTGAACGTCGTCGAATGGGGCGATGGCATCTTCGGTGCCGAAGCCGCCGCGCGCCATTATTACGGCATCGGCGCGGCGCAACTGGCGCCCGAGCAGGCGGCGCGGCTGGCGGCCTTCTTGCCCAACCCGAAGCGCTACGGCCGCATTCGCTCCGGTCCGTTCCTGGATCGGCGCACCGACGACATCCTGCGCCACCTGCCGCACGCGCGCGTGCCGTAGCCGCTGAAGGTTGCGGCGGCGGCGCTTACCGATCGCCGCGAACCAGCGGCACGAACCGCACCGGGATCGTGCGCCGCGTGACGGTGCGGCCATCGGCTTCCTTGCGGATCAGCAACAGCTCCTGACCCGCCGACTGCGGGCCCACTGGGATCACCAGGCGGCCGCCGGCGGCAAGCTGCGCCAGCAGGGCCGGCGGCACGTGCTCCGGGGCGGCCGTCACGACGATGCCATCGAAGGGGGCCTGCTGCGGCCAGCCCGCGTAGCCATCGCCGATACGGGTCTCGATATTGCGGTAACCGAGCTCGGCGAGCAGCGCCGCGGCGCGCTTCGCGAGCGCCGGCACGATCTCGATCGTGTACACCTGCGCCACGCACTGCGCGAGCACGGCGGCGTGGTAGCCGGAGCCGGTGCCGATCTCCAGCACGCGGTGGTCAGGCTGCGGCGCCAGCAGATCGGTCATCAGCGCCACGATCAGCGGCTGCGAGATGGTCTGCCCGTGACCGATCGGCAGCGGCCGGTTCTCATAGGCCTGCCCCGCCAGTTCCGGCGGCACGAATCGGTGCCGCGGCACCTGCTCCAACGCGCGGGCTACGCAGGCAGACAGGCGAGCGTGGCCGGTCTGCGGCGCCAGACGCTCGATCTGCCGCTCTACCTCCAGTCGCAGCGCGCGGCGCCGTTGCGCGTGGTCGTCCTGTGCGCGTGCCGCCTGGAAAGGCCGCGCCGCGGGCAGCGCGGCGAGGGCGGCAAGCAGGCGACGGCGGTTGCGACACATCGCCGCCGAGCGTAGCGCGTCACGCGTCCGCTGCGCACCGGGGCCTACAATCGGCCGGCGATGGACGAGGTCGAGGTTCGCTCAGAGACGCCGCCGGCGGCCACGCCCGCGCGCGATCCGGAGGAAGCGCAGCGGGCGCTGGCGCGCGTGCAGGAGTTGCTCGCCAAGCAGCGGCGGGTGGAGGCGCTCGTGCATCGCGAGGCCGCGCCGGGCGAGGAACGCAAGGCCCTGGTCGAGAGCTTGGTCCATCGCCAACACCTCAATGAGCTGAAGGCGATCCTGGACCGCCTGCATCCGGCCGACGTCGCCTACATCCTGGAGGCGCTGCCGCGCGACGACCGCGCGGTCGTTTGGGAATGCGTGCGCGCGGATCGCGACGGCGAGATCCTGCTGGAGGTCTCCGATGCGGTGCGCGAGACGCTGATCGCCTCGATGGACCGCGACGAGCTGGTCGAGGCGGTGGAGACGCTGGAGACCGACGAGATCGCCGCCCTCGCCGACGACCTGCCGGCCGACGTGGTCGAGGAGGTCAAGCAGGGGCTCACCAACGAGGAGCGCGCGCAGCTGCGTGCGGCGATGTCCTACCCGGAGGACTCGGTCGGCGCCCGCATGGACTTCGACCTGGTGTCGATCCGCGACGACGTCACGCTGGAGGTGGTGCTGCGCTACCTGCGCCGCTTCGACGAGCTGCCCGATCACACCGATCAGGTGTTCGTGGTCGACCGCGACGACGTGCTCAAGGGGTCGCTGCCGCTGGACCGACTGCTGGTCAATGAGCCGGACACCCGGGTGGCGGAGGTGATGAAGACCGACATCCTGACCCTGTCGCCGCTGGACGACATCGACGAGGCCGCGCAGGCTTTCGAGCGCTACGACCTGGTGTCGGCGCCGGTGGTCGATGCCAACGGGCGCTTGATTGGCCGCCTGACCATCGACGAGGTGGTGGACGTCATCCGCGAGCAGAGCGAGGAGCGGGATCTGGCCAACGCCGGCCTGCGCGAGGAAGAAGACCTGTTCTCCTCGGTGTGGAACTCGGCCAAGAACCGCTGGCTGTGGCTGGCGATCAACATGTGCACGGCCTTTTTCGCCAGCCGCGTGATCGATGCCTTCGAGAGCACGATCGAGCGCGTGGTGGCGCTGGCGGCCCTGATGCCGATCGTGGCCGGCATCGCCGGCAACTCTGGCAACCAAACGCTCACCCTGCTGGTGCGCTCGATCGCGCTCGGGCAGGTCACCGGCGCCAACGCGCGCCGCCTCATCTACAAGGAGATCGGGGTGGCGGTCGCCAACGGCGTGGTCTGGGGTGGGGTGGCGGGCATCCTCGCCTTCCTGCTGTACATGGACTCGCCGCACGCCTGGAAACTCGGCGCGGTGATGTTCCTCGCCATGATCCTGAACATGCTGGTCGGCGCCCTCGTCGGGCTGGCGGTGCCGCTGACGCTGCGCGCGCTCGGGCGCGATCCGGCGATCGGCGGTTCGGTGCTGCTGACCTTCTCCACCGACTCCGGCGGCTTTTTCATCTTCCTCGGGCTGGCGACCCTGTTTTTCCGCTGATTCAGCGCACGCGGCGCTGCGAGTACTCGTCCTGGATGGTGTCGCGGTAGACGCTCGCCGGCGACGAGGAGCTCAAAAACCGGCGCGCGATTTCCTCGCCGACGGCGGTGTGCTGCACGATGGAGCCGTCGTCGAACTCGATTTCCAGGATGCGGCTGGCGCGGTCGTAGCCGGCGGAGCGGATGCCGCCGCGGCGAATCGGCTTGCGTTCGATCGGCATGACGGTTTCCTCATAGACCCAGTTGCTGGCACAGCGCCTCGACGCGGCGCGCGACGGTCTCGTCCATCACGATCGGCCGTCCCCACGGGCGATCCGTTTCGCCCGGCAGCTTGTTCGTCGCATCGATGCCGAGCTTGCCGCCCAGACCGGCCACCGGCGAGGCGAAATCGAGGTAATCGATCGGGGTGTTGGCCACCAGCAGCGTGTCGCGCACCGGATCGACCCGCGTGCTGATCGCCCAGATGACCTCTTTCCAATCGCGCGCGTTGATGTCATCGTCCACCACGATGATGAACTTCGTATACATAAACTGGCGCAGGATGCTCCAGACGCCGAACATCACGCGCCGGGCATGGCCCGGGTACTGCTTTCGCATCGAGACCACCGCGACGCGGTAGCTGCACCCCTCCGGCGGCAGGTAAAAATCCACCACCTCCGGCAGCGCACGCCGCAGCAGCGGCACGAACACCTCGTTCAAGGCTACCCCCAGGACGGCCGGTTCGTCGGGCGGCTTGCCCGTGTAGGTGGAGTGATAAAGGGGCTCGCGTCGCATCGTGATGCGCTCGACCGTAAACACGGGGAACCACTCGCGCTCGTTGTAATAGCCGGTGTGATCGCCGAACGGTCCTTCCAGCGCGACTTCGTAGCCGATCGCGGGCGGAGCGGGCGCCGCCGGATCAGTGGCGCCGACCACCCCGCCGGGCAGGATGTGACCTTCCAGCACGATTTCCGCCCGCGCCGGCACTTTCAGGTCGTGCGTCAGGCAGCCGGCGATCTCGGTTCGGGCCCCGCGCAGCAGACCGGCGAACTGATATTCAGACAGCTGGTCTGGCATGGGCGTGACTGCAGCCAGCATCGTGGCTGGGTCGGCGCCGAGAGCTACCGCCACCGGGAACGGCTGCCCCGGCCGCGCCAAGCGGTGATCGCGGAAGTCAAGCGCTCCGCCGCGATGCGCCAGCCAGCGCATAATCAGCTTGTTACGCCCGATTACCTGCTGTCGGTAAATGCCCAAGTTGTGCCGCGCCTTATGCGGGCCCCGCGTCACGACTAGGCCCCAGGTGATCAGCGGGCCGGCATCGCCCGGCCAGCAGGTTTGAATCGGCAGCTCCGCCAGATCCACCTCGGAGCCCTCGCGGACGATCTCTTGACACGGGGGTGAGGCGACCGTCTTCGGTGCCATGTCCCAGAGGGCGGCTTTCAGCAGCGCGACTTTCCCGAGCGCATCCCGCAGGCCCGTCGGCGGCTCCGGTTCTCGCAGCTGCGCAAGCAGCTCGCCGATGTCCCGCAACGCATCGACTGACTCTGCTCCCATGCCAAGCGCCACCCGCCGGGGTGTGCCGAAGAGGTTGCCGAGCACGGGCATCCGGCCACCGGCCGGCCTTTCAAACAATAGGGCCGGGCCGCCGGCGCGTAGAACTCGATCGCAGAGGGTTGTCATCTCCAGGACCGGGGACACAGGTACAGCGACGCGGCGCAGCTCACCCAGTTGTTCCAGTCGGGAGACGAAATCGCGCAAATCCGTATACTTCATGTTGCAAAGCAAGACCATGGGGCCACGGTGGTTTTTCCAGTTCGAGCCGCCGGGGTCACAACGCGTCGGGCGGGACGCGGGGATTTGTCGGCACCAATCGTAAGCGGGATTCGGAAAAGCCCTGCCTGCACGTGCCGATGAATCATTCGGGGCGTGGGCGAATGGCTGCAGCGGCGCGCGTGCGCCACCGGCGGTAACCGGCCATTCCTCTGCGTTTTCATGGCGTTTCCGCTCTTTTTGTGGACCGGCCTGTGGCACGTGGGCTCGCCGGTCCCGTACCAACCTGTGAGTGACGACTCGCTGGCATCAAGTGTCCGGCGGACGCTCAAACATAAGGAGGCACGTATGTCAACATCCACGAGATCGGTCCGATGGGCAGCCCGCGCGCTAACTGCCTTGCAAATCACTGTGCGGGATATCGCCGATGGGGCGGCGCGCACCGCGAAGGGTTTAGTGACGCTGGTTGGCACGTTGACCCTGATCGGTGCCGCGGCCGTGGCTGCCGATACGCGGTTGCGTTTCGCTGCCACGCAACAATTTGAGGCGTTGCTTGCGGCCTTGGAGAAAGCGGCGCCGATTGCCGAGGCCCATGCGACTGACGCCAGCATAACCGACGAGGCATCAGCTCGCCCAGACCCCGCGCAGGTGCACGTGGCGCAGTACCTGTCACGGCGCTATCGCGTGGCGGAGAGCGCGCTGCGCCCGGTGGTGGCAGCCGCCTACGAGGCGGGGCGGGAACTGGGCCTCGATCCGCTGCTGATCCTGGCGGTCACCGCCATTGAGTCGAGCTTGAACCCGTTTGCGGAGAGCGCCATGGGCGCCCAAGGCCTGATGCAGGTGCGCACGCGCCTGCATGCGGAAAAATTCGAGGCGCACGGCGGCGAGCAGGCGGCGCTCGATCCGATCGCCAACATCAAGGTGGGATCGGCCATTTTAAGCGACCTCATCCGCCGCGGCGGATCGGTCGAGCGGGGCCTGCAGCTGTATGTCGGCGCCGGCAACCTGCCCGACGACGGCGGTTACGCCGCGCGCGTGCTGGCCGAGCACGCCCGCTTGCGCCTGGCGGCATCCGGCAAGCCGGATGCGGCCCTGGCGGCGGCAATGCGGGCGGCCGCCGCGATGGCTGCCGGACGCCCGGCAATCTAGGCGTTCAGGCCAAAAAGCGCTGCAGCCGCAACAGCGCCTCTTCCAGTTGCGCCTGGTCGGCGGCGTACGAAATGCGCACGTAGCGGTGCGTGTCGGCGTCGCCGAAATCGCGCCCCGGTACCAGGCACACGCCGGCGCCGCGCAGCACCTCGAAGGCGAAGGTCCAGCTGTCCTGGCTGAAGCGCGAGATGTCGGCATAGACGTAGAACGCGCCGTCTGGCACCACCGGAACCTTGAAGCCGAGCCGCTGCAGGGCCGGCAACAGGAAGTCGCGCCGGCGCCGCAACTCGGCTCGTCGCGCTTCGTAGATGGCAAGCGCCTCGTCGCTGAAGCAGGCGAGCGCCGCCTGTTGCGCAGGGGCCGGCGCGCAGATGTAAAAGTTCTGCGCCAGCTTTTCCACCAGCGGCACCGCCCAGGCCGGCGCGACTAGCCAGCCGAGCCGCCAACCGGTCATGTTGAAGTACTTCGAAAAACTGTTGACGACGAACACCTCATCGCTCAGCGAAAGAGCGGTGTGCGGCGCGGCGTCATAAGTCAGCCGCTGGTAGATCTCGTCAACGACCACGAAGCCGCCGCGGGCCCGCACCTGGCCAATTAACTCCGCTAGGGTGGCCGGCGCGATTGTCGTGCCGGTCGGATTCGACGGCGAGGCAAGCAGCACGCCGCGCGTCTGCGGCGACCATTGGCCGGCGACAGCCGCGGCGTCAAGCTGAAAGCGCTGCGCCGGCCCGCAAGGCACCAGACGCGCTCGACCCTCGAAGGCGGCGACGAAATGGCGGTTGCACGGATAGGTCGGATCCGGCATCAGCACCTCAACGTCGCGCTCGACCAGCGCGGCGAAGGCAAGCAGCAGCGCGCCCGAGGCGCCGGCGGTCACGAGGATGCGGTCTGGGTCGAGCGCGACCCCGAAGACGCGTGCGTAGTCGGCCGCGATCGCCGCGCGCAGCGCCGGCAGCCCCGCCGCTGGCGTGTATTGCAACTGACCGGCTGCAAGCGCTGCCTCGGCTGCGCGTAAAACTGGTGCCGGTGCGGTGAAGTCCGGCTCACCGATGCTTAAGTGCACGATCGACTGCCCGGCCGCCTGCAGCCGTGCGGCCTCCTTCATGATCTCCATCACGTAGAAGGGCGCGATGCGCGCGACGCGAGCGGCAGGGATAGGCACAGACATGACGCAAACAGACGGCGTGGCGGCCAATCCTAGCGGAGCAGCACGCTCTCCGGTCCATAATGGCGCACGCACCCTGGAGGAAGACAAACGCGATGACGCGCAACATTAACGTCGAACTTCGGCAGGCCGCGCTCGAGTACCACGAGCAGCCGGTTCCGGGAAAAATTGCGGTCATTCCGACCAAGCAGCTGAGCAATCAGCGTGATCTCGCGCTGGCCTACTCGCCTGGGGTGGCGGCGGCCAGCGAGGCGATCCGCGACGACCCGGCGGCCGTCTTTCGCTATACCGCGCGCGGCAACTTGGTGGCGGTTATCACCAACGGCACGGCGGTGCTGGGCCTCGGCGCAATTGGCCCGCTGGCGGCTAAGCCGGTGATGGAAGGCAAAGGCGTGCTGTTTAAAAAGTTCGCCGGCATCGACGTCTTTGACATTGAGATCGACGAGCGCGATCCGGACAAGCTGGTGGACATTATCGCGGCGCTGGAGCCCACCTTCGGCGGCATCAACCTAGAGGACATCAAGGCACCGGAGTGCTTTTACATTGAGCGCCGGTTGCGCGAGCGCATGAAAATCCCGGTGTTCCACGATGACCAGCATGGCACCGCGATTATCGTCGGCGCGGCCATTCGCAATGGCCTGAAGATCGTCGGCAAGGACATCGGTCAGGTGAAGCTTGTCTGCAGCGGCGCGGGTGCCGCTGCCATCGCTTGCCTGGACCTGCTGGTCGAACTCGGGGTGAAGCGCAGCAACATTTGGGTGGCTGACATCGAGGGCGTTGTCTACCGCGGCCGCACCGTGCTGATGGATGCGGAGAAGGCGCGCTATGCGCAGGAGACGGATGCGCGCACGCTGGCGGACATCATCGACGGCGCCGATATTTTCCTTGGCCTGTCTGCCGGCGGGGTGCTGAAGCCAGAAATGGTGAAGAAAATGGCGCCGCGGCCGCTGATCCTAGCGCTCGCCAACCCGATCCCTGAGATCATGCCTGAGGACGCAAAAGCGGCGCGCCCCGACGCAATCATCGCCACCGGCCGCTCAGACTATCCGAACCAAGTCAACAACGTCTTGTGCTTTCCATTCATTTTCCGCGGTGCGCTGGACGTCGGCGCCACCACGATTACCAAGGAGATGGAAATTGCTGCCGTCGAGGCCTTGGCGCAGCTGGCGCAGGAGGAGCCAAGCGATGTGGTAGCTAGTGCCTACGGCATCGAAGGACTGACCTTCGGCCCCGAGTACCTGATCCCCAAGCCCTTCGACCCGCGGCTGATGCTGCGCATCGCGCCGGCGGTGGCACGCGCTGCCTGCGCAAGTGGTGTGGCGACACGTCCGATCACCGATTTCGACGCATACCGCGAGCAGTTGCAGCAATTCGTCTACCACTCCGGCACCTTCATGAAGCCGATTTTCGCAGTCGCCAAGAAGGCGGTTGCTGCGGGCGGGCGCGCGCGCATCGTGTTTGCTGAGGGCGAAGACGAGCGTGTGCTGCGGGCGGTGCAAGAGGTGATCGACGAGGGATTGGCGCGGCCGATCGTAATCGCGCGTCCAGCAGTGCTGGAACGACGTCTGCAGCGCTACGGTCTGCGCATGCGGCCGGGGGCGGATTTCGAGCTGGTCAATCCAGAATCGGACCCGCGCTATCGCGACTATTGGCAGACCTATCACCGGATGACCGCGCGCAAGGGCGTGACCGCCCAGTACGCGCAGGTGGAGATGCGGCGGCGGCACACGCTGATCGGCGCCATGATGATCCACAAGGGCGAGGCCGACGGCATGATCTGCGGAACCGTCGCCACCCACGATATCCACCTGCGCTACATCGACCAGGTGATCGGGCGGCGCCCCGGTGCCACCGTGTACGCGGCGATGAACATCCTGATGCTGCCGGGGCGGCAGGTGGCGATCGTCGACACGCATGTCAACGTCGATCCGACCGCGCCGCAGATCGCCGAGATCACCGCGCTGGCGGCCGAAGCGCTGAAGCGGCTGGGCATCACCCCGCGCATCGCCTTGCTGTCGCACTCCAATTTCGGTTCCGCCCAGTCGGCGTCGGCGCTGAAGATGCGCGAGGCGCTGGCGATCCTGCGCGCGCGCCATCCGGACCTGGAGGTCGACGGCGAGATGCACGCCGATTGCGCGCTCGACGCGGAGATCCGCCGCGCGATCATGCCGTTTTCTACCCTGGCGGGCGACGCCAACCTGCTGGTGTGCCCGACGATCGACGCCGCCAACATCGGCTACAACCTGCTGAAGACCGCGGCCGGCAACAACGTCGCCATCGGGCCCTTCCTGCTCGGGGTGGCGAAGCCCGTGCACATCCTCACGCCATCGGCCACCGTGCGCCGGATCGTGAACATGACGGCGCTCGCAGTGCTGGACGCGAACACGATGCGTTGACGCGCCGATGCAGGAGACGGCCACCCAGCGGGCCGGCGTGCGCGACCGGCTGCCGCTGCGCAGCACACCGGCGGGGCTGATCCTGCTCGGCGGCGGCGCGCGCGCGGCGTACCAAGTGGGCGTGCTGAAGGCGATCGCCGCCATTTTGCGCGACGTGCGGCGCGGGCTGGATCCGACGATCGCGCGCGGTCAGAACCCATTTCATATCCTGGTCGGCACCTCCGCCGGCGCCATCAACGCGGCCGCGCTGGCCTGCCGCGCCGACAACTTCCAGGAGGCGGTCGCGCAGCTCGTCCACGTGTGGGAGAACTTCCATGCCGAGCAGGTGTACCGCGCCGACGTGCTGGGCGTGGTGCGCACCGGCGCGCGTTGGCTCACCCTGCTGTCGATCGGCTGGATGCTGCGGCGCTCGCTGCGGCTGCGACCGAAGTCGCTGCTCGACAACGCGCCGCTGGCGGCCCTGCTGCAGGCGATGATCGATTTTCCGCGCCTGCAGCGCGCGCTCGAGCACGGGCACCTGCGCGCGCTGGCGGTCACCGCCTCCAGTTACACCTCGGGCCGGCACGTCACCTTCTACCAGGCCCTCAACGACCAGCAGTTACCGGCCAAGCTGCAGCGCGTGGCTATGCACACGTCGCTGTCGCTCGATCATCTGCTCGCCTCCGCCGCCATCCCGTTCGTCTTCCCGGCCGTGCGGCTGCCGCTGCGGCTAGGCGGCACCGAATCGGCCGAGTACTTCGGCGACGGCGCCATGCGCCAGGTGGCGCCGATCAGCCCGGCCATTTACCTCGGCGCCGAGCGCGTATTGGTGATCGGCGCCGGGCAGCTTGGGCAACCGGGTGTGCTGGCGGGCACCGACCCGCGCGCCTATCCGTCGCTGGCGCAGATCGCGGGGCACGCGCTGTCGTCGATCTTCCTCGATGCCTTGGCCACAGACATCGAGCGGCTGGAGAAAATGAACCGCATCGCGGCAATGCTTTCGCCCGCGCAGCAGCGGGCACTGAACCTGCGGACCGTCGAATCGCTGGTGATCGCCCCAAGCCAGCGCCTGGACGCCCTGGCGGCCGACTACATCGGCGCACTCCCGGCACCGGTGCGCGCGTTGCTGGAGGTGCTGGGGGCGCACCGCGGTAGCGGCGTCAGCCTGGCGAGCTATCTGCTTTTCGAGGCCGCCTATACGCGCGTGCTGATCGACCTCGGTTATGCCGATACGATCGCGCGTACCGATGACGTCCTGCGTTTCCTTACTGGGCCCGGTGAGTCTGCGCCGTCGCACGCCCCGCGCGTGGTGGTGGTCTAGCGCTGTCCTTGCGCTGGTTGTCTGGGTCGCCGCGGTCGCCCCGGCAGCGGCGCGCGAGCCGGCGCCGCCGCCGACCGTGCACCTCGCCGATCTGCCGCCAGAGGCGCGGCAAACGCTCGCGCTGATCAAGCGCGGCGGGCCGTTTCCGTACCGCAAGGACGGCACCGTGTTCGGGAACCGCGAGCGCCTGCTGCCCGCCAAGCCGCGCGGCTATTACCGCGAATACACGGTGCCCACGCCCGGGGCGCGCGACCGCGGCGCCCGGCGTATCGTCGCCGGCGGCGATCCGCCGCACGAGTTTTATTACACGGACGATCATTACCAGTCGTTCCGCCGCATCCTGGAGTAGCCCATCGTGCGCAAGCCCGTTAGCCTTGCCGATCTGCCGTCGAACGCGGTGCGCCCGCTCGGGACGCTCGCGGCCGACACGTTGCGAGCCTGGGCAGAGGCGGCGCAGCACCGCTTCGTGCATGCGTCGCTCGCCGGCACCCAGGGCAGACGGGCGGCGCTCGTCGCCATCGGCCGCGCGTTCGACTTCCCGGCCTGGTTCGGCGCCAATCTGGACGCCCTGTACGACAGCCTGACCGATTATCCGGAGCGCGCACCGGCGCCCGGCTACGTGGTGGTGCTCGACGGTCTGGCGCAGGCGGCCGGACCGGAGGACGCGGAGGCGATCCTGGACGTCTTCCGCGACGCCACCGAGGAGTTCGCCAACCGCGGCCTGCCGCTGCGGGTGTTCTTCCGCTGACTCAGCGCAAGAACTTCGCCAGCGCGCCCAAGGCGTCGTCCAGTCCGTTGTCCGGCACCCGGCCCTGCGGGGTGAGCTGATCGATCAACTGCGGCAGGAGTTGCGAGAACTGGCTGCCGAAGGCGTCCGGCGTCAGACCGGTTTGCCGTGCCATCTGTTGCATCTGGTCAGCGCCGAACACCTGCGCGAGCTGCTGCGGCGAGATGGGCAGGTTCTGGCCGGTGGAAATCCACGACTGCATCTGCGCGCCGAGGCCGGCACGCTTGGAACTGCTGGATCAGCCCGGCGATGCCGCCAAACTGCCCGTTGCTGCTCAACAGCGAGGCCGCCAGTTGCAACAAGGCTTGTCCACTGCCCTGGTTTCCGGCCAATCCCTGCAGCGCTCCCTTCAACAGCTGATCGAGCATCGCGTCCTCGTCCGTCGCGAGGAAGAAAGCGATCGCGAGCTTACGCAAGTTTCCTCAGGCGCGAGCGACATCGAGGTCGCCGAAGGCCGCCTGCACAGCCGCGACGGCCGCCAGTGCCGCCGTTTCGGTACGCAGGGTGCGGGGGCCGAGCCGCGCCAGCCGGTAGCCCCGCCGCTGGCCGGCAGCGATCTCCGCCGTGGTCCAGTCGCCCTCGGGGCCGACGGCGAGCGCCAGACGGCCGCCCGCTTCGGCGCGTTGGATGCCGTTGTCGGCCCGCGGCACCAGCAGGAAGCCAGCGTCCGCGGCGACGTCCGCCAGCGCCCGCGGCAGGTCGGGCGCCCAGCGGATATCGGGGATGCGGTTGCGCCCGCACTGGCAGCAGGCGGCGATGGCGATCTCGCGCCAGCGCGCCAGACGCGCCAGGCGCCGCCTCTCGTCGAGCCGGACGACGGAACGGGCGGCCGCCACGACGACGATCTGCGCCACGCCCAGTTCGGTGGCCTTCTCGATCACCCAGTCGAGCCTGTCCTGCGCGATCAGTGCCTGGATCAGCGTGACGGCGAGCGGCGATTCGCGCTCGACCGGGTCGAAGGCCTCGATCGCCGCCCCGCCCGCGCCGGTCAGGCGGGCGTGGAATTCGCCGCCGCCGCCGTTGAACAGCACGAGCGGATCGCCGGCGCGCAGGCGCAGCACGTTGCGCGCATGGTGGGCGACGTTTGCTGGCAGGGGGATCTCGCCGCCGACCGTCAGATCGGCGGCGACGTAGAAGCGCGGGACGGACACCGCGCCGCGCCTAGGTGTAGTTTCTCAGGACGTTGTTCCCATTGAGCCCGAGGCGGGAGACGGGGGGTTTGCCGGCGGTGGCGCTGTGTGGGCGATGGAAGTTGTAGTAGCGCATCCAGCGCGGCAGCTCCTCGGCGCGGTGCTGCGAG